>NZ_KV834742.1:211444-234356 GCF_001837945.1 Staphylococcus sp. HMSC077D08
AGGCTGAGGTTTTGCCATTAAACTACACCCGCTTAATGAAATACGATTATGGGGCGGTTGAAGGGAATCGAACCCTCGAGTGTCGGAACCACAATCCGATGCGTTAACCACTTCGCCACAACCGCCAAAAATAGCGAATGGTTCAGGACAGAGTCGAACTGCCGACACATGGAGCTTCAATCCATTGCTCTACCAACTGAGCTACTGAACCATAATTGTAATGGCGGTCTCGACGGGAATCGAACCCGCGATCTCCTGCGTGACAGGCAGGCGTGTTAACCGCTACACTACGAGACCTAATAAAACATGTATTGCGGGAGGCGGATTTGAACCACCGACCTTCGGGTTATGAGCCCGACGAGCTACCGAACTGCTCCATCCCGCGCTAATATTATTTTTGACTACCCACTAATCATATCATTATATGGTTAATAATGTCAACACTTTATTTAAATTATTTTAACAATTTCTTTAAATGGTATTAAAGAAAACATGTAACACTTAAGGTTTAATGCCCTCTAAACAATTACCTATTAAGTATATTAACTTAAGACATAATAGTCAATATCGTTTTTCGATTTATTTGTGTAAAAAAATACTTCATATATCATTTTATAATTTTAATTACTAAATGATATGAAATGTTTTCAATAATATTTAATGTTTGCAAGTATAGACTAGGATAGATGTGTAAACATCCTACCTAGTCATATATCCTTGCATTCTGTTAATTAAAGAAGTAAATGTTACAAAACCTTCCTCTTCTAAAAAGTGTCCACCATCTTCTACTACACGTGTATGTCCATTAAGTGTATTCATCAGTCTTTGTGTTTCCTTGTATGAAACATATTGATCATCTTTAGACGTGAGTCCATAAAATTTATCTACTTGTTCTTTTATTTTATCGTAATCGATGGTTACCCCTTTTAAATCTACATCTTCATCTATGTCTTGTGCATCTTCTTTAAATCCTGCGATACTAAAGAAACCTTCAATGTGATGACGCGTTTCTTCAAGAAATTTTAAGGCAGCGATTGAGCCAAACCCGTGTGTCACAAAATATGTATCTTTTTTACGGATATGTAGTTGTTGTTTCATTTCATTAACCCACTCATCAATTTGTGCATGATCATTTGCTTCAAGATTGAATAAAGAAACATCATACCCTTCCAAAGTTAAGTTATGTCTTAACCATTCATACCAATGATTTTTAGAATTACCATGTTTTGAGTGTACAATAATAATGTCTGTCATCTGTCCCCTCACTCCTTTATTAATTCTATTGTAAGCAAAAACACTTTAAAAAGAAATCGAATAAGTTTTCTTGACATATATTTATAGCGTAAATCTAACTTATTACATTCTTCTAATTAAAGTGTCATCATACTATTATAACTCTTCTAATATTTCCTCAACTGCATTCTTTCCTTGTTGTATACAGTCAGGTAAACCAACAGCTTCAAACGGTGCACCTGTAACACGTAATCTAGGATAAGTTGTTTTAATATGTTGTTGAATTTCTTTAATCATTTTGATATGACCCACATGGTATTGGGGCATACTCTTAGGTAACCGATTTACAATTGTAAAATCAGGATCCCCTGAGATGGTCATCATTTGACTTAAGTCTTTTCTAACAATTGATACTATTTCTTCATCGGTGTGATCATCTACTACAGTATCACCTGGTTTTCCTATATATGCTCGAATTAAAACTTTACCTTCTGGAGTAGTAAATGGCCATTTCTTTGATGTCCAAGTACATGCAGTAATATCCGTTTGACTTGTTCTTGCAATAACAAAGCCAGTTCCATCGTACGTATTGGTAATATTTTTCTCATCAAACGCTAAAACAACTGTTGCGACAGTAGTAGAATCCATGTTCTTAAAGTAATCAAATGCAGGATCGTGACTAAACCAATTTAGAAATGCTTGATGTGGCGTAGTTACAAGTAAGCCATTAAATTTTTCTTTACTGTCATCTTCTAATAAAATTTCATAATCTTTTTGCGAAATCAATATATCTTTGACTGGCGTGTTATATCGTATGTCAACACCTTTACTTTCAATATCTTTAACAAGCGCCTCTATAAAAGAACTCAAACCATGTCTAAACTGTTTGAATTGTCCTTTAGGAGCACCTGGATATAATTGACGTTTCTTGATACGTTGTTCTTTTTCATCTTTCATTCCTTTAATCAAACTACCAAATTGTTCCTCTTTTTCTTTAAAATTAGGAAATGTACTCATTAGGCTCAATTGATCAATATCAGTACCATAAATACCACCCATTAGTGGTTCAATTAAGTTCTCTAATACTTCATTACCTAATCGTTGTCTAAAGAAACTACCAACAGAAATATCATTTTCAATTTCTATCGGTTTTTTAAACAAATCAAGTCCCGCTCTTAATTTACCAATAGGTGAAATGAGTCTTGTTTTAATAAATGGTTTAATATCTGTAGGAATTCCCATAATTGAGCCACCAGGAATAGGATATAATTTATTTTTAGCAAAAATATAAGATTGACCAGTAGTATTTGTAATAAGGTCATTTTCTAATCCAATATCTTTTGCCACATCAGTCATAATTGTCTTACGACCTAAATAAGACTCAGGGCCTAACTCAATTGTGTAACCATCTGATCTATATGTTTGAATCTTTCCACCTACTCTATTTGAGGCTTCGAAAATAGTTACTTCAATAGAAGGGTCTTGTTTTTTTATGAAATATGCGCTAGATAAACCAGTGATTCCCGCTCCAATAATTGCCACTTTCTTACTCACTTTTCTCACGCTACCTTTCAGAATTGCTTAAAAATTTATTAAAATACGCTATATACTGGTTCTAAAAAAGTATAAAAACAATTCCCCCTATTAAATGGAGGAATTGTTTTGTTTAATAGGTTTGGATGACAGACTCATTTATATATGTGATTGAATTTCGTCAACAATAGCACCGATAAATAATGGATGTGTGTTAGGCATTTCTGGACGATAGTAATTTACCCCAATATCGTCACAAACCACTTTACATTCATAATCATTATCATAAAGCACCTCTAAATGTTCACAAACAAAACCGACTGGCGTATAGATAAAGTGCTTATACTGATGCTCCTTATATAAATCACGAGTTAAATCTTGGACATCTGGACCTAACCAAGGTGTTCCAGTATTACCCTCTGATTGCCACCCTTCAGCAACATGGATAATATTAGATTCCTGTTTAAGAATTTCCGCTGTTTCATGCAATTCATGAGGATATGGATCATTATTTCTTTCAATTAAACCTTTTGGTAAACTATGTGCAGAAACTACTAATACAGTCTCATCATGTTCTTGACTAGGTATTTGTTCTAATGTTTCATTAATTTTTTCTGTCCAATATTTAATAAATTTTGGCTGTTGATAATAGTGTTTAATATGTGTTAACTGGATACCATATTCATCTGCTTTTTCTTGAGCACGTTGATCATAAGAGCCAACAGAAAAACTAGAATAATGAGGTGCAAGTACAACTGTTACTGCTTCTTTAATTCCATCATTATGCATTTGTTCTACTGCTTCTTCAATATATGGAGATATATGTTTTAATCCAAGATAAAGTTTAAAATTCACATCATCTCGTTCTTTATTTAGTGCGTCAAGTAATGCTTCCGCTTGACGATCGGTTGTTCCTGCCAAAGGAGAAAGGCCACCAATAAATTCATATCTATCCTTTAAATCTTGCAGTTCTTCTTCAGTTGGTTTTTTTCCACGTCTAATATCAGTGTAATAAGGCTCTATATCACTTTCTTTATATGGTGTACCATACGCCATTACTAATAAGCCTATTGTTTTAGTCATTAATAAAAACCTTCCTTTTAAATCTTTAATTTGAATCAATGAAGTAAGGTTTGGAATCTAACCAAATCTTTAAAAACTATTTCTCTGTATAATTATGAACAAATTCAGTCACTTTTCGCAAAGTTTCTGGTTTAACTTCTGGAAATACACCGTGACCTAAATTGAAAATATGCTTTCCGCGATCTAAACCTTGATTTAAAATGTCTTTGAGTCGTGATTCTATGACATCCCATGGAGCTAACAGTAAAGACGGGTCTAAATTACCTTGAATTGCTTTATTTACTCCCATTTTGTCAGCTTGCTTTATTGAAGTTCTCCAATCAAGACCTAGTACATCTATCGGTAAATCATTCCATTCATTAATTAAATGACTTGCACCGACACCAAAAAGAATGATAGGTACATCATAATAAGCTTTAATGCCAGAAATCAATTTATTCATGGCCGGCTTAATATAATAGCGATAGTCCTTCACATTAAGTGCACCAACCCATGAATCAAAAATCTGAATGATTTCCGCTCCTGCTTCAACTTGTGCTACAACATAGTCAATAGAAATGTCGACGAGATGATTCATTATAGCGAACCATGTTTCCTCATCTCTATACATCATCGCTTTAGTAAAATTATAATTTTTTGAAGGCCCCCCCTCAATCATATAAGATGCTAAAGTAAATGGTGCTCCTGTAAAACCTATTAAAGGTACATTAAGTTTTTCTTCTGTGAGTAACTTAATTGTATCTAATACATATGGGACATCTCTTTTAGGATCTATTTGCGATAGCTTTTCTACATCTTTAACAGTTTGAATAGGATTGGAAATTACAGGTCCTATCCCTGATTTAATTTCGACATCTACACCAATTGGTTTGAGTGGTGTCATAATATCTTTATACAATACTGCCGCATCGGTTTGATAATTATCTACTGGTAAATGTGTCACATATGCACACAATTCCGGTTGATGCGTGATTTCAAATAGAGAATATTTTTCTTTTAATTTTCGATACTCAGGTTGAGAACGTCCAGCCTGTCTCATAAACCAAACAGGTGTATGTGACGTACTTTCTCCTTTTATAGCTTTTAAAATTGTATCGTTTTTGCTGCGCACCCTTGAGTCCCCCCACAATTGAATCATTCTTACCAATGATAGCATATTGTACTTAATTAAGTATTTTAATATGCTTAAATGTCACAAAAAAGACATACTACATTTGACTGTATCAAGTGGATAAAATTCTTTAATAAGAGATCTTTTATTTTCTAAAAGTTGGATAGATATTAAATTACACGACTAATATTAAATAATTTATGATTTTGCTTAATTTGACATCTAAAAATAAGTTACTTTTTATACAAATTAATCAACTTTATTTGTATATAGAAAAGTAGGCTCGTATAATAAATTAAAACAAAGGAGGAATGAGCCATGTATTTATATACATCTTATGGGACTTATCATTTTTTAAATCAAATTAAACTTAATCATCAAGAACGTAGTTTATTTCAATTTTCTACTAATGATTCTTCAGTAATCTTAGAAGAGTCTGAGGGAAAATCAATCTTAAAACATCCTAGTGCATATCAAGTGATTGATAGCATAGGTGAATTTAGCGAACATCATTTTTATAGTGCTATTTTTGTTCCTACATCTGAAGACCATCGTCAACAGTTAGAGAAAAAATTATTACACGTAGACGTACCTTTAAGTAATTTTGGTGGTTTTAAAAGCTATCGTTTATTAAAACCAACTGAGGGGTCTACCTACAAAATTTACTTTGGTTTTGCAAATCGAACAGCATATGAAGATTTCAAAGCTTCTAATATATTTAAGGAAAACTTTTCAAAAGATGCATTGAGCCAATACTTTGGTGCTAGTGGTCAACATTCCAGTTACTTTGAAAGATATTTATATCCAATAGAAGATCATTAATTAGTTAAAACAAATTATATATTCAACAATTTTAAACACAGTTATTTAGTCTACTTATTAATTATAAGGATTGCTGTTAAGAGACATTTCAACTGTGGATAGATATCTATCAAATTGCATTTTCTATAGAATTTCTAAGTTCATTTTTCTATTTGTGGCAATTGTTTATACGACAAGATGCCTGTGACATCACACATGGTCATAGGCATCTTTTTGTATATAGTTAAATACTTTTACTTATTCTCATTTACAATGATTAAAACTCCGATTTTACTCTATCTTTAATTTAGCCAAGATGTATAACCTCTTAGCTATAGATTTAATTAGAGGCCATTTAATCCTCAAACTCATCTCAACTTTTATTTAAAAAAGTAACCTCCATATTTACTATGGAAGTTACCGAATGATTTATAGTTGTAATATAATCTCGTTATATTAAAAAACAAAATGAAAGAGTTTTTGAACTGTTCCGTTTTCAATGATAATGAATAGACCTAAACCAATATAGACTATTGACATTATCCACCTACTAAACCTTTCAATGATTTCACCTAGGCCAGGTATATTAGCTAATTTTTGAGCGGTAAAGACAAGAATAAAAATTAAGATTAAAAATGTGATTAAAGTAATAACTAATTCATAATTATTTATAGTAGTGAAATATGGTACAAATAATCCAATATTATCTGCACCACAACTTGCTAGTGTGACTACTGCAACAGATTTTGATAACTCAGATAATCCTTTTTTATTTAGTTCATCTTTAGCTCTTCTTTCCCCTTCACAATCATCGAATATAGCAACCTTAATTCCTAAATAAATTGGTATAAGACCAAGCAATCCTAAAATCCATTTATCTGGTACATAGTTAAGTACATAAGCCAAAAACAAACTGACAATAATTAAAGTTAATGACCCTAGATATTGTCCAATATAAATATCTTTGTACTGTTGATAATTGTTTGCTCTTGCAAAAAAGATTAATAATATGACTAATAAATCAACCGCTGTAGCAATATACAGGATGGCGGCTGTCGTTATCGTTTCAAACATTCAATCCCTCTTTTGACTATATTGAATTAAAATAAAGTTTACTCTAACTAAATTTGATTTAGTCACGTAATAATGTTTCTTGATATTTTAATTTTTTAATTGTATTTCGAATGGTTAGCCAACCTACTATAAAGAATAATACAGCAAAAAAGAATAATTCATGGTGTTTGATTACATATACAATCGTAAATGTAATAGCGATGATGATCATCAAGCGATTTAAAAATTGCTGATATCCTGTAATTACTTTTGTATCAGATACAGGCCAAACTTGAGGCCATAAACCGTATGCTTGCTGCGTATAAAATTGAGACATCTGTAATAAAATAATATACATAAACAAACTACCGATAATTAATGAAACAACTGGTTGTGATAACCATACCATTAATATCAAAGCGATAATAACTAATCTTAAAATAATAGAAAAAGCATCGCGTCCTCTGACAAAACTTCTTATAAATAAATATAAGTACATACGATTCTCATTGAATTTAGTGCCTTTAGGAACGGGTAGTAAGAAATCAAGATAACTACGACGTACTGCTGATTCTCTTAGGTGTTTTACATCTGTAAACATATTAACGAATTTATAATAATTTGTGTGGTGTTGTTGTTCAATTGCAATCACTTTTTCCCAAGGAAGCAAATAGTGATCCGCTCTACTCTTTAGGACTAAATAAATTACAAATAATAAAATCATTATTAAAAAAGCTAAATAGTTATGAAATTTTAAAATCATGTAATGCGTTACTGCTAAAGGTATAAATAATAATAAGTTGATAATGAACACATTTTTATTTAATTTAACCCATTGCCATTTGATGAGTAATACCAAATATGGATATAGCAATGTACTTATAGAAAATGCGATATAAAATCCATAATCACTGTGACTTAATTTATAAAACAATGGAAAGAACACGATTAGCAAAATGAATGGTAAACTGATTCTTGAAATATAACTATAAAACAGACTTGCTTTAATATAATTTTTCATGTGTCTTTCAAAAGGTAGTAAGAAGATTTGGTCCGCTTCTTTCAAGAGTGTACGAATTGGGAATAATGAAACAACAGCTATTGCTATACTAGCAAATAGTGCATAGTCTATTTGAGGAGGAATGTGACTTAACCATTCGCCGTATCCAAATATAAATGCTCCTAATAGTATAAGTAGAAAAACTGTAAAGTGACCATTAAATATAAATTTATTATAATAGTTTTTCTCCTTACGTATAGCGTGTTGTCGTTTTCTAAACAAAGTTAACGCCTCGTTATTCATAAGCACTACTACCTTGCGTGACATGAATGTAAATATCATCTAAAGTTTTATCTTTTAATCCTGTTTGTTCCCGTAACTCTTCAAGATTACCAAATGCAACAATTTCACCTTTATCCAAAATAATAAATCTATCACAATACCTTTCGGCTGTAGCCAAAATATGTGTACTCATTAACACTGTTCGATTTTCATTTCTTTTTTCTACCATTAAATCTAACATAGACTGTATCCCCAAAGGATCTAAACCGAGGAAAGGTTCGTCAATAATATATAATTCTGGATCAACTATAAATGCACAAATAATCATCACTTTTTGTTTCATCCCTTTAGAAAAATGACTTGGAAATACTTTAAGTTCATTTTCTAATCTAAAAACTTTAAGCAATGGTTTAGCTCGACGCATAGCCTCTTCTCTACTTAATTGATAAGCCATCGCCGTCATTTCAATGTGCTCCTCTAAAGTTAGTTCATCATAGATGACTGGTGATTCAGGTATATAAGATAACTTTCTTCTATAATTTTCAATATCTTCATTAATTCTAATATTTGAAATTGATAATTTGCCTTCCATTGGATTAATCAATCCTAGCATATGTTTAATTGTAGTACTTTTCCCTGCACCATTTAGACCTATTAAACCTACAATTTCACCTTTTTCTAATTCAAAATTCAAATCTTTAATTACAGGTTTTTTTCCATATCCGCCTGTAAGATGTTCAACTTTTACTGTCATAAGGCACCTCCATTGACTTTATTGTATCAAAAAAAATTATATAGCCCTAAAAATAATCTTTACAATGATGTAGTTTTAAAAAATGAATGATATAATATGAACAAACATTTGTAGAGGAGTGTCATTATTATGTCAGAAACGATATTCAGTAAAATTATCTCAGGTGAGATTCCTAGTTTTAAGATATATGAAAATGATTATGTCTATGCATTCCTTGATATATCTCAAGTTTCAAAAGGACATACGCTACTAGTACCTAAAAAACCTTCAGCAAATATATTTGAAACTGATGAAGAGACAATGAAACACATAGGGGTTGCTTTACCTAAAGTGGCAAATGCAATCAAAAAAGCATTTCACCCTGACGGCTTGAACATTATTCAAAATAATGGTGAATATGCCGATCAATCAGTATTTCACATTCATTTCCATTTAATACCGAGATATGAAAATGATATAGACGGATTTGGCTATAAATGGGAAACACATGAAGATGTAATTGATGATGAAACTAAACAAAAAATAGCAACACAAATTCAAGCACAAATGTCTTAATCATGCATATTTCTTGTTATACTGGGTATGAAATAACTATTACAATTATCCGACAAATAAAGTGAGGAGAATCATAATGAAAGTCTCAAGAATATTATTTGGTTTAGGTGTAGGTGCTGTTGCAGGATTTGCAGTTGCTTTAAGACATCGTGATGACCAAAGCGTAAAAAATCATACGATTGATGCTAGTCAACCCACTGGCGCTCAATCAGAATTACAACGTGAAATAGAGAATATGAAACAATCCTTCAATGATATTCTTAATTACGGTTCACAAATCAAGAATGAAAGTATTGAATTTGGAAGTTCAATTGGTGAAGAGTTTAAAGGATTGATTGGTAATTTTAAATCAGACATTAATCCAAACATCGAAAAATTACAAAGTCACATCGAAAATTTACAAAACCGTGGCGAAGATATTAGTAATAACCTTTCAAAAGATAAGTAGTTTAAAACTATGGCAACTAAGCCATAGTTTTTTTACTTCTAAATCATAGACAGCTCAAACTTTTCACTGAGCAAAACCAACAAATATTGGCAATATCTATTGACTATTGAGCAAAAGACATAGATAATACGTAACGAATATTAACATAGAGAAGAGGCATATATTATGTTTTTATGTACTCGGCAAATCGATATACATGCACGGTTCGGTATTCAAAGAATTGCATTTTTAAGTTTAGTTGCGACAATATTTACATTTTTAGTTAGTTATGAAGTGATGTATTATTTTTTAGATACACCACTTTCAGATAGACATTTTTTTGTACTCATAGTGTTTATATTGCTCATGTACCCTATTCATAAAATAGTACATCTTTTATTCTTTTTGCCCTATTATAAATCTTTTAAAATCCATAAATTATCTAGTAAGAAATGGGTACCATATTTTAATACTTATGTTAATACGCCAGTTCACAAAATTTATTTTTGTATTAATCTCATTCTACCCATCTTTTTCTTATCTGGCATCTTTATAATGCTAAGTATATATTTACCTCAATATGGACATTATTTTATGTTTTTATTATCACTTAACATAGGCTGTTCAATGATGGATATTTTATATTTAAAGATACTTTTATTTTCAAATGATGGACACTATGTCGAAGAACATCAATCGGGTCTTCATATTTTAAACAAGGTAGACAATCCTTATACACAACACTGATTTTTAAAATCATTTACAAAGATTAGATACAACATTCTTTATATTTATAAATAAAATATGCATAATTAAATCGCTATCAATTATGTAGCTATACCCCCTTTCCTTGTCATACTATAGTCTGAGGAAAGGGGTTTCTAATTGGTTGATGATTAATAATATGTTATATTTACGATGATTAATACATAAAGGAGCTATCAACTTATGAAATTAATGAATAAAATTATTGTACCCGTAACTGCAAGTGCACTTTTGTTAGGTGCCTGCGGTTCAAATGCAACTGAATCGAAGGATAACACACTTATTTCTTCTAAAGCTGGCGATGTTAAAGTTGCTGACGTAATGAAAAAAATGGGCAAAGAACAAATTGCTAACACATCTTTTAGCATTGTATTAAACAAAATTTTAGCAGATAAATATAAAGATAAAGTAGATACAAAAGATATTGATAAAGATATTAAAAAAGAAGAGAAACAATACGGTGGTAAGGATCAATTTGAAAGCATGCTAAAACAACAAGGTATGTCACTTGATGATTATAAAGAGCAGAAGAAATTATCAGCTTATCAGAAACAATTGTTACTAGATAAAGTTAATGTATCAGATAAAGAGATCAAAGAAAACTCTAAAAAAGCATCACACATTTTAATTAAAGTTAAATCTAAATCTAGCGATAAAGAAGGTTTATCAGATAAAAAAGCGAAAGAAAAAGCTGAAAAAATTCAAAAAGAAGTAGAAAAGAATCCAAATAAGTTTGGAGAAATAGCGAAAAAAGAATCAATGGATAGTTCTTCAGCTAAGAAGGATGGTTCATTAGGTTATGTGATTAAAGGTCAAATGGTAGATAGCTTCGAAAAAGCACTATTTAAATTAAAAGAAGGAGAAGTTTCTAAAGTCGTAAAAACAGACTATGGCTATCACATTATAAAAGCAGATAAAGAAACTGATTTTAATAGTGAAAAATCAAATATCAAACAAAAATTAATCGAAGAAAAGGTACAGAAGAAGCCTAAATTATTAACTGATGCATACAAAGAATTATTAAAAGAGTATAAAGTGGACTACAAAGATAGAGATATTAAAAAAGCAATTGAGGATTCTATTCTTGATCCAGATAAATTAAAACAACAACAACAGCAACAACAATCACAAGGTGGTTCTGGATTAACTAATTAAGGTTCGTAATTCCTTTCTAACTTGATTGTGCTAAGTTGAAATATTCATCACTCATGTTATAATAAAGTTAACAAAGATATCTATCATATATGCACTAACCCCCTTACTATGCCAGTAGTAAGGGGGTTTTAGTGTGGCTAAATTTAAAAATGTCGCCTATCGATGTTTGTCATTACGTTGACGTAGCCAATGCGTAAACAACGCAACTATACAACCACTAATAACAGTGGTGATGATGTGTACAAAGATATCTAAAATCATATATGCACCTCCTTCCCTTCGTCATATGACGCCTGAGAAGTAAAGTTAGGCGACTAATTTATTATAACACGTTGATTAACAAACATTAAAAAAGTACAAAGACTCTAAGAATAGATACTTCTTTAAAATTATCTATTCATTAAAAGCAACTTTGTACTATTGAACCTGAATTTAATCAAGTGTTGTTGGATTATAAAATTGTCTATTTTCTAAACCAAAAATTCTTTCTGTAAATTGACCTTTTTCTGTTTTTTTGAAAGCTTTATCAAACATGTTCATTTTAGCATCAATATTATCTATAAAATAAAGTATTTCAGCTTCCTTTAAATGAGGCAATTTAGGCGATCCGAACTCCATTTTACCATGATGCGCTAAAATCATATGTCTAAGTAACATTACCTCTTCTCCATCAATACCTAACTCTTTGGCTGTTTCAGCAACTTCATCACTTGCTATAGAGATATGACCAAGTAAATTTCCTTCAACAGTATAGGTCGTCGCAACTGGACCACTCAATTCTCTTACTTTACCTAAATCATGCAAAATGATAGCACTGTATAATAGACTTCTATTCAACAGAGGATAAATATCACATATAGATTTTGCTATACGCAACATTGTTAAAACATGATAACTTAATCCACTCGCAAAATTATGATGATGCGAACTTGCTGCTGGATAAGTGAAAAAACGATCTTGATACTTTTTAATTAAATGTCTAGTAATGCGTTGTAAGTTTGCATTTTCAATATCTAACATAAAATGCGATAATTCCTCTTGTATTTCTGAGGGCGACATTGGCGCACCGTCAACAAAGTCTTTAGTTGACACTTTGTCTTCAGCTTGTGCAAGACGTATTTGATGTATTTTCATCTGTTTGCGTCCACGATAATTGATGATATCACCTTTGACATGAACTATTGTTTCTGGCTTTAAAGTTTGCATATCATCTTTCGTAGCAGTCCATAATTTAGCTTCAATATCACCACTTTTATCTTGCAGAAATAGTGTCATGTAATCTTTACCCTGAGCTGTAACACCTTGAGTTGCACGATGAATCAAGAAAAAATGATCCACTGAGTCGCCGGGATTTAATTTTTCTACATTTCTCATTTTTTCCCGCCTTCCTGTAATTTATTTAAAGTTAATACTTCTTTGGCCGGTATGACATGATCTTTTGTACAAGTAAAATAAAGTATTTGATAATGTTCTGATAGTTCTCTCAAATATTTCAACATACGCTCTTTACGATATTTATCAAAATGAACAAATGCATCATCTACAATCACTGGGAATGGATAGTACGGTTTTAATACTTTAATAAGACTAATACGTAAAGCCACATATAATAATTCTTTTGTAGATTGACTCAACTCAACTGGCTCAAATACTTGTCCGTTAGAATGCTTTACATGTATTTTATGATTTTCAGTATAATGAATCATATTGTAAGTACCATTTGTTAAATTTTTAAAAATAGATACAGCTTCATTAATCACTTGTGGTAGACGCTTATCCTTTATTTGCTTGATATGTTCTTCCACTAAAGCTTGCATATAACTTAAGCTTGCCCAATCCTTAGCAATATCGTTAAGTCTATTTTTTAAGCTATAATATTCATGTCTTAATTGTGCTAAAGTTCTATCTGTTTCCATATGATTAATCTGAGCATTTAAATCACTAACTTCTGCCTGCATTTCTAAAAATTGATCATTGTAATCGTCAACTTGTTTAGCCAATCTATGATCTTCTTCTTCTAGTTGAGCAGTAGTTTTCTCACTTAATTGCGAACTCATTTCATAAGTATAATTTTGATTTTCTAAATATTGATTTAAATCATTAAATCGATTTAAATCATTTTGATAGGTTTCAAAATGATGATGATGTGTATAATAATCTTCTTCATTATCTACATCAACATAATCAAATAATTCCTTAATCATTTGATTCGTTTCACTTAAGCGTGACTTCAATTGCTTTAATTCATTATTGAGTAATTGCATTTCATTTTGATTTTTATTCCAAGCCTCATTTTGTTCCTCTGCATTTTTTAACCACTGTTTCAAATCATGGAAGAAAGACATCTGATTAAATTGTTTTAGATGTGGTTCAGTTACAGATTGTGCACGTTCATAAAAGTGATTGATATCTTTTAGTAGATTCTTGCGTTGTTGATTTAAATCAATAATGTATTTATCATGCGCTTTAATTTGACTAATGGTTGAGACACTCTCAACCACTAATTCATCTGAAAGTTTTTCTGATAAATGTAACTCTTTTTTTATTTCAATGATGCTATTTTTTAGACTATCAAGTCGCTCATTTGCAGTCGTTAATGATTGATTGATATATTGATGTTTTTCTTCAAGTATTTTTTTATTTTTCTTGGCATGGCGCCATTGTTCACGAACTCGTTGTTGATGTTCTAAATCGAAGTCAAGATTATATTCTTTTTCAAGTTGTGTGAGTTGGTTTTCTAAATCATTAATTTCTTGACTTATTGCTGTGCTATAATCTACTGCTTTAGATTTAGAAAAGATGATACCTACTACAAAAATCACAGTTAATAGAGCAAATATTACTCCAAAAATAAGATTTGCAGTGAAAAAAGAAAATATAGAAAGTGCTGCTGCTAGAATAGTCAAAACAATAAATCCTATTCTTAAAAACTTTTGTCTTTTATTTTTTTGTGTTTGTTCTTCTTCAAAAGTTTCTTTTAACTTTTCATATAAGTTCTCTTTTTCATGTAATTCTAAAACTTGTTGTGTATATTCCTTTTTCTTGTCAAAGGTTTCGTCAGGAACAAGCTCATTCTCAACTTGATTAATCTCATTAGAATTAGAGTTTCTTTCAATTTTATTTTCTTCAAGTCCACGTTCTAACTGGTTGATATAAGCATTTTGTTCTTGCTTGCCTAACACTAAATCACTCATATGACTTTTCATCGCTTCAGTACTATCTGTGTCGTAAAACACTTCTTGCCAACCGATATTAGATTGAAGAGCTTCTAGTTCACGTTGCTTATCAGCAATATCTTTCTCAATTGAACGTAACTCAAATTCTTTTTGTTTAATTTCAGTCTCTTGTTGATAAAGGCTATTAAATGAATCAATATACTTTTGGTCTACTGGATTGATAGACTCCGCCTCTTTATTTAATAAGCTTAATCTTTCTTCTCGCAAACTTTTATCTCGTTCAAGTGATTGTTTGTGAGATTTGGCAGTTTCGTATCTATCTATCCCTTTTTCAGGAAAATTTATAGGCTCTATATTAAGTGATTGTTCCAACCTTTTCCATTCTTGTGTTTGATCATGTAGAGCAACCTCTTTTTGTTTTCGCTCATGCATTTTTGATAATTGATTTAAATTTTGCTTCAAATTTTCTAGTCTTCTTGATGATTTATCTTTATCGTCTACAAGCCGATGATATGTATCAAGTTTACTTTCTTCATTTCGAATTTGATTTTCTAATTGTTTAAGTTGCTCAATTTGTTGATTAATAATTGGATTTTTTCCAGATTTTTTATATAATTCTTCTTTCTTTTGTCCAATTCTATCTCTCATACTTGTAAATTCAGTTGACCCAAGTGCACCTGCTTCTAATAAGTAATCTTGTAGCTGTTCTTCATCTAGATTTTTATGAATATCTTGAAGACCTAAAACGTCAAAAGAGAATATACCTTGATATGTTTTCTTTGAAATGTAATTAAGTTTTTTATTTAGCCAAACTTCATCTCGTATAGTACCATCTTTAAGATAAATTTTGACATCTCCATGTGCACTTCCCTTGATTCTCTCAACTTCTGCTTCAATGCCATCGTCGAAAATGAGGGATAATTTCCCGCCATATTGATTACCTAATCTTGGTTCTAAACGTGGTTCTTTGGACTTTTTAGTAGGAAATCCGAACAAAATAGAGTGAATAAATGCTTGAATGGTAGATTTACCAGCTTCATTCTCACCAAATATCTCAGTGAATTGACGATTAAATTCAATTTTACGTTGAACAAATTGGCCGTATCCGTATATTTCTAATGATTTAATTATCATTTTGTTCACCTCTCATTTCATCCTTTAAAAGGCTTTCTGCATGATTGACTAACTCAACTTTATCAAATTCATTGTAGTCATCTAAAAACTTAGAAGCCCTTGGATTTAGATATAAATCAGTCATTGCCGAATCAAAAAGTGACGCATCATCAAGTAATTCCGGTGAAAACTCTTTCACTATTGGCATTTCATCATTTTGAACATATTGAAGATTTAAATCTTCAATAAAAACAAATTGGTTTTCGTTTTCTTCGAACTCAGTAATCATTTCTTTTAGTTGAATTAAATCTTGTGGTGCAATTATGTCTTCACTATTAATGCGTACGTTCAATCTATAAAATGATTTACCTTCAGGTCTTACTTTATCTTTAAAAGATTGAATAACATCATAAAGTCCTTGTTTAGATGTATGATCAGTTTCAATTGTAGCTTCTTCAAATTTAATAAATTGAGTAGGATAAAATTGTGAAGTGAGTTTAAGGTGATCACCTTCCACCAATAGACAACCTTTTTCTCCTAATTCATTGAAATGTCTTCCTTGGATATTACCTGGATAGTTAATGACTGGCATATCACTTAACTGTTGACGTTGGTGTATATGTCCTAATGCCCAGTAGTGGTATAAACGTTGATTTAAGTCTTCTAATCTAAATTCAGTATAACGGTCTTTCACCGAAGATTTACTATAAGTTCCATGTAATACACCAATATGAATGCCCTTTTGACCTTGACTCGATGGGTATGCGTCTATTTTATTTTCATAACTCGCATCATTTTGATAGCTGAATCCATGAATATAAATCGTTTCTCCTGATTTAGTAATAGCTTGATATGTCTCCACTTGATTTGAAAATACGGATACGTTATTAGGCCACTGACTTGTTATTTTAGAAGTAAGAGGATCGTGGTTGCCATGGCAAATATAAACAAATATTTGTTCTTTTCTTAGTCTTTCAAATTGTTCATTTAAAAAGACTTCAGCACGCAATGTACGATTCTCACTATCAAATAAATCACCTGCTATAATAATAAAATCGACTTCCTGTTTTAAAGCTAAGTCGACTATGTTTTTAAAACTTTCATATGCACTCTTTTGGACATCTTCAAAAATATTTGGACTGAGATAACTTTTAGATTTGAAAGGACTGTCCAAATGCAAATCAGCACAGTGTATAAATTTAACCATAAGTTTGATTCTCCTTAGAATATCTGCAAAGTTAATTAAAAAAATGTACAAGATTATTTATGCATTAATGTGATGCATAAAGTATATAAACTAAAATTTTACAGTATGAATGATGAGAAATATTTTTTCCTTATATTCTTTCATTTTACCATATCTGTTTGTTGACAGTCGATGAAGAATGCATTGATTTAAAAATAATAAGACATAAATAAGAAAGCCTGGAACAATTATTATGTCCCAGGCTCAATCAAAGTAGATATTGATTAACTAATTAGTCAGCGTAAATTTCATCTAAAGGTTTTACAATGATTTGATTAATTTCTTGGAATACTTGGCTCATTTTTTGCTCAGCATTCATTAATTCAGAAATATTTTCGTCTTTTTCTATAGCTTGAGCTTGTTCTTGAGCTTTTTGTAAATCTTCTTCAGGAATTTCTTCCCCTTGCATTTGTTTTTGTTGGAAGCTCATTTGAGTTTCACGGAATTCATCAAATAATTTTTTTGATTCTTCATTTTCTTTTACTTTAGCAAATGCATCTTTGATAGCTTTATATTCATCACTATCTCTTAAAGCTTGTTCTAATTGATTTGCATAATCATATAAATTTACTGCCATAAGTCTTTGCACTCCTTTGAGTTAATTTGTGTTTTTAACCACTCGTAGAATACTTTAACATATCTGTCACCATTAGACAAAGATTGCAATTACTCCTTGGAAAAATCCAATGATACCTCCTAATATAAATCCTAATGTCATGATTAATTTTAATTCTTTGTTGGCAATTTCAATAATTAGATTTTCAATATACTTTAAGTCGAATGTATTAATCTGTTCTTCAATTAATTGACGTAAATTAATCTTTTTCATAATGTTTGTTAAATGTTTTGAAGTACCTTTAATAATTAAATCAGTCATACGTTTTGATGTATCATCTTCTAGGAATTGAATAAACTGCGGAACAATTTGGTTAATAGGTCTCTGTGTTTTATCTTTTAGATTTAGATAAGTTTTTAATTCATTAAGTACTAATTGACTATAATTTTTAAATTGTTGTGCTTTAATGATTTCATCTAAGTTCTTATCTTTAAATGTTTCATACTCACCATTTAATACTTTAGTAATTATTATTTGAGATTGCGGATGTTGAGTTAGTCTAATCAACTCTTGTTGAATTCTATCAGCAATGCTTTCTTTTGTCATAAACATCTGTAGTAAACCAATGATGCGTCCCTTTTCATTGAAAAATGTGTCTAACATTTCATAAATATCACGTTCACCTTTTTCAGAACTTAAATAATTTCTAGCCCTTTCACATAAGAAGTCAGTAATATATTCTATTTGACCTTTACATTGGTCTAAGAAAGACTGAGGTAATATTTCACTTAACTTTCTGTATTTATTTTTCTCATACCAAAAGTTTAGTTTACTTAAAACTTTAGTAGTCAATTTATAATCTACCAACTCATTAACATCTATTCCTAAAAATTTAGCTATATTTTTAATTGTCACATCATCATTTTTTAATTTACTTATTTGTTTTTGGATTAGTTGCTGTATCATATTTCTCGATTGTTGTTGATTTAGCTTCTGTCGAATTAATTCTTCAGTAATAAGATGTTCCTCAATAACTTGTCCAATTTTTCTAGCGATTTCCTCACGACGTTTTGGAATCAAACCTGGTGTGAATGGAATACGAAACCTAAAAATATAATACGGTTTGAATGGATGAAATAACATTTTAATTGCAATCATATTAGTTACTCCACCAATTATTGCTCCTAAAATTATCATAAAAACTACTAATAATATGGAATGCATCGTTTAAACTCCCTTTTAATAGAAAATGTTTCAAAACTATTTCATTTTACTCACTTATAAAAAAACGATGAAACCAAAAAGTTGTCTCATTGTCTAACACTTATGCTCCTGAATTTTTTATGATATTAAGATCAAAGTGATTCAATCATAAAATGATTCTTCTATCACTTATGTATTTATGTCTATACGTGTATTAATTCTTCTTTAGCATTTCTATTGAAGTAAGTTTCAGCTTCTCTCATTTTTGAAGTGCCAAAGATCGGTTGTTTTTCATTATTAAGAACACGATAAATGTTACTTACTTTATTACTTTGTAAAATGAAACCATTACGTGTATCAATAGTATTCCAGTAAATATCACTTGTTGTTGAGTGATTTGGATAAGCACAATGGTTTCTAGAAATTGTTTGTACGATTTCAAGCGGGTCACAACCGAATGTACTATTTAATACATCTGAATCTCTGAATAAAGCACAAATTGATACGCATGTAGTCCAGTTTGGTAGAACTCTTTCTTTTTCAATTTGAACCAATGTTTTCTTGGAAAGTCCAATGGTTTGTGCCATTGTATCTTGAGTATAGCCTGCTTCTATACGGACCATCTTAAATTTTGTTTGAATTAAATCTGTGAAACTCTGTCTATCCATTCTATTTATCTACCTTTCTCATTGGAAATATTTTATCCGGACACAAGAAATTGCAATAATACACATTTCTTGAAACACAAATTACATCTTAATATATTTTCAATAAAAATAAAAGAGTAAATACGTTTTTGAGTCTATTTTTATAATAGGCATAATTATCAAAATAATTAGACAGTAATATTAATCTACAAGCAGAATTATAATTGCTGTAAGTGTTATTGGCTAAAAACTCAACTTAACACAATTACATTCATAAAAATTAAAATAATTTTTAAATCAATTTATTTTCCATTGCATAAATAGCGGCTTGAGTTCTATCGGAGACTTCTAGTTTGCTAAAAATATGACTCACATGTGTTTTTACTGTCTTTTCTGATACAAACAATGCTCTTGCAATTTCTTTATTTGTTTTACCTTTAACCATTTCTTTAAGTACTTCTTTTTCACGTTTAGATAACTTATTCGTATAATGTGGTTTTTTTGATACGGCCTTAATCACGCTTTTAGCTTGAGGATGTATGATACGTTCACCTTGCAAAACTTTATGAATTGTCTCAATTAACTTTTGAGGTTCAACATCTTTCATTTCATACCCATCAGCTCCTTTATCAATAGCTGAAATAACATGTTCATCATCTACATAGCTCGTAAGTACTAATACTTTGATTTCAGGATATTGTTGTTTGAGTATTTCAGTAATTTCTATACCATTCATCTCTGGCATTACTAAGTCTAGAAGCACGATGTCCGGTCTTTCATTGTTTTTTAAATAAGATAAAAATGTTGCACCATCTTTAAAACCCTTTAAAACTGATAAATCATCTACAGTTGATAATAAAAATTCTAAACCTTGCCTTACAATATAGTGATCATCGACGAGAATGACTTTATGCATAAGGATGCTCCTTTAATTTCAATGGAATTTTAATATAAATCCGAGTGCCATGATTTATTTTTGATTCTATAGTAACTTTACCGTTCAAATACTGTGTACGTTGCTTTATGTTTTTTAAACCATTAAATAAAAACGTATTAATTGATTGCGTGTCAAAACCTTGACCGTTATCTCTAATATCTATCTCAAGATATTCAACATTTTGTGATAAATCAAGATAAACTTTGTTGGTTTTAGCGTGCTTAATAACATTATTCATTGCTTCCTGAATAATTCTGTATACATTTTCTTCGATATCATTAGATAAATCTATTAGTCCATTAATAGTCACTTTCAAATCTAGTCCTAACATTTTACTATAATAGTGTAATGCATGGATTAAGCCTTGCTCTAATCCAACTGGTTTTAGTTGCCAAATCAGTGCTCTCATTTCATTTACTGCATTTTGACTTGTTTCCTCAATAGTCTTAAAAGCCTTTTGCGCTTGCTCGTCAGTAGTTATCCCTTTTGCAGCGTGAGCCGTTAATTTTAAAGAAAATAACATTTGATTTACTGAATCATGTAAGTCTCTAGCTAGTCGATTACGTTCATTAATTTTGGCATTTTCTTTTTCTTTATTAGTTAGCTGAATTCTCTTTATAGCTGAACCAATTTGAAATGCTACAGATTCTAATAGTTCTAAATCTTCTTCACTATAATGTTCTTTGTTGGGAGATGCTACGTTAAGCAAACCGAATCTTTCACTCCCAGACTGCAATGGAACAGTAGCATGGTGAGTAATATGATTCGTTTCTTTATCATAAGCATGATTAGCTAAATTGATTCTAGAACAATTTATTATATTAGAAGCTTTAGTTAATTTATGATTTTGATATGCTTGCACACACCAGCAAGAACCATTTGTCAAATAGTAACAAGAGTTTTTAGATAAAGCTTCAGGTAAATCTACAGAGGAAACTAAATCATGGTGCCCCTCTTCATCAATATAGAAAATCCAACCAGTTGAAAAGTCGCTCCCATTTATAAGTAAACGCAAAGCCCCTTGCATCATGCTATATATTTCAGTTTCTTCATTTAGAAATTCGGCTATTTCCTTAAGTAATGCAAGTCTAGTTGGTTTCTCCATTATATCCCCTCAAATTTAACATTTTATCATTATTATACAACTCATTCTTTATTTTTAAAAACTCACAATGCCGATGTTATTAAAACTTTCAAAATAAAACAAGTTATAGAGTCGCACAAATATATGATATGATAGAACTGAATTTATAGGAGGAAAAAATGAAATTTACAATACCTAAACAATTTAACGATTATACATTGAGAGAGATTTTTCAATATTTAAAATTACCTAAAAAGGACTTACATCAACTGAATATGTCTAAAGAAATCTTAATTAATGAAGAGTACGGTACATTATTAAATAATGTTAAAACCGGTGATTATGTTGAGATACCAACACCTAATGAAGTAAGTAACTATTTACCAAGTTATCGATATGCTCAAATTTATTACGAGGATGATGACTTGGCCATTGTCATGAAACCAAAGGGTGTTAAAACGCATCCCAATGATTTAAAAGAGAACAACACACTTATGAACCATGTGATTTACACTGTTGATAGTGAATATGTTGAGCCCATACATCGATTAGATCAAGAAACAGTAGGTTTATTGATAGTTGCTAAGAATCCGCTTATGAAAAAAATCTTAGACCGAATGTTAGAATATAATGAAATTACGCGTATATATAAAGCAAATGTAAAAGCGTTGTTACCTATTAAACCACAAACGATAGATATGCCTATTGGTAAAGATAAATTTCATTCAAACAAACGAAGAATTTCCAACACAGGTCAACGTGCAATCACTCACATTATTGACTCTAAAATGATTAAAGAGGGTGTATGTCAACTGGACATTAAATTAGATACAGGTCGAACACACCAAATTCGTGTGCACCTTGCTGAGATTGGCCATCCAGTTATTGGGGATCCACTTTATGGAACTTCAACATTACGACAATTAGAGCTAAATAGTCATCAAATTGAATTTACTCATCCACTGACTCAAGAAATTATTTCTGTAAGTCTAGATGATAAATAGCAATATTTCGATGTTATCATGAGCATTAAGTTAAATATCGAATTAAAAACTATATTATTTTGACTATTAATTAATGAAATTGGATAGAATGTTTTATTAAAAAAGTCAACATAACACCTAATTTCATCTTTATCACTGACTAACTACTAATATAGAGGCTGGGACATAAAGTTCTAGGATAAGTAAATAAAGAC
>NZ_KV834743.1:0-38500 GCF_001837945.1 Staphylococcus sp. HMSC077D08
CTATATCACACATTAAATTTTTAATTTCCCAACTCATTTATATTCTCCTCTTCAAATTCAAAGTTATTTTCGATTTGTTGTAATGACCAATTAATAATCGCTTGTAAATGTTCTTCACGATTAACCGTTTCTGTCCATTCGTTATTGCCTTCTTTAATCTCGTGATTATATTCAGTCGATTTATCATTAATCACTGTTTGTAATGTGTTATAAATTTCTTTGATAACTTCTTTTTGTTCATTATTCATTTTCTAATCCTCCTAAATTTTCACTAATTAATAACGTAAACATTACACCGAATAAATATATTGCTAGAACCATGTGAAACGGTACAACGTATATTGCTAAACAACTTACTACTACTGTTAAAAGTAAATAAAATAGAAACTTATACATTTTGCGCCTCCAGTAATTTTTTAATATTCACTTGCTTAAAATCGTTATTCCGAATATCCATGTGAGCTGTAAGCTGTTCCATGAATTCATCTACATCAGACTTCTTGAAACGATATGTGCTTCCTACCATGTAATACTTAAGCCCGTTATTAATAAGTAATTCTTCAATCGTTGGTTTACTTAAGTTCAGATACTCAGACAATTCTTTATAGGTCATAAAATATTTCTCTTTTGCTAATTCGTCGACACGTGCATTGATAGCTTGCTCAAGTAATTCACGTGCTTCAACTTCATCAATCTTAATATTGAACATTGGTTATTCCTCCTTTGTTACTTTATCAATTCCAAAAAATTCATTAAGTGTTACTCCAAAAAAGTCACACAGCGTTATCGCTGTTTTCATATCTGGACTTTCAGTTTTTTCGTGATACAAACCATATATTGTAGTTCTGGAAATTCCTGTTTTTTTACTTAATTTCAAAGCACTAATACGTTCTTTCCCCATCAACATACTTAAATTGTTTTTCAATTTAATCACCTCTTTTTGTAAATGTGTACACTATAATATTTTGTGTACAAACTAATCATATACCCATTCAATATGTTCTGTCAACAAATACTTTTTTTGATTGTATGTACACGACTAAAAAAGATATAATAATATTAATGAGGTGATAATTTGAAATTCAGCGAAATATTAAAGCAATATAGAACAAAAGAAAACTTATCTATTAATAAATTAGCTAAACTCTCCGGCGTTTCTACGACTTACATTAGTAAACTCGAAAATAATAATCGTTCTTATCCAACGATAGAAACTATCTTTAACTTAACTTTAGGATTAATCCTAAAAATTAAGGAAAAATATAAAGATATCGAAAATTATGATGACTATTTATATCCAGAAATAGAAAAAATAATATCTGACTTTGCTACAAGTGAAGATAGTAATTTAGATAAAGAAACTAAAAATACAATTATTGATGACTTCATTAAGTATATGGAGCGAAAAGAAAACGAATTTTTAAACAAAAGTTTTAGTGATAATAGAGAAATATTCGAAAATAAAATAGCAATGAATACCAATACAATGGATTACAAAAAAATTGAATATCCTTATTTTGATTTGAAGTGGTTACTTTCTCAAAATAAATTTGAAGTTTTTTATGGTAGGGATTTTATTACTGATCTTGCAACTATTGAAGATAATAAATTAAATACTAAATCAATGTATTTTTATAATATTTTAGATAAAGAAGATTTAAAAACTATTCAAAAATTGATAGAAGTTTATCTAGAAAGCAAATATCCTAAAATAAAAGATAAAGACGATTTCTTTATTTTAGCTACAGACAAACAAAATAGAATAAAAAATGCAGTAGATTGGTACAATATTGACTAACTGAGGTGACCACAATGGCAAGCTATGACCAAATCGCTAAAAATAACTGGCGTTATCGTATATCGCTTGGTAAGAACCCAACCACTGGTAAATATGAATACATCTCTAAAACTGGATTTAAACGAAAATCAGATGCTAAACATCATGCTGAGCTAATTGAACGTCAAATTAGGAATGGTGATTACATTGCCCCCTCTTCAACAACATTCAAGCAAGTTGCTGATAATTGGCTTAAACAATACAGTAATGAAGCTAAAGTAAGCAGTGTGAGAGCACGTGAGAAAGCCATACACCACGCTATTAGTCGCTTTGGTACTTATCCCATACAAAAGGTAAATAAGCGCTTATATCAGTCCTTTGTGGACGATATGACGACACAGTTTAGTAAGAATTACGTTGATAGCATAGTTGCTTCTACTAACATGATATTTAAGTATGCTTATGATATGAAATTAATAAAGGTTCTACCTAGTGAGGGTATTAAACGACCTAAAAAGAAAATGACTGTCGAAGAATTAGAGGGCAATGAATTACGACAAAAGTTTCTTGAGAAAGAGGAGTTATTTGAATTCTTACAAGTAGCTAAATATCAGCATGCATCACTCAATAGCTTTGAGGTATTTACCACATTAGCATATACAGGTATGCGTGCAGGTGAATTATTGGCGTTAAAGTGGTCTGATATTGATTTTGATAACAATACGATCAGTATTACTAAAACATATTACAATCCAAATAATAATAAGAAAAAGTATCAAATACTCACACCTAAAACTGAAAGCTCTATTGGTAAAATTTCTGTTGATGCTAACATCATTCAATTATTGAAAGATTATAAAGTAAATGTACAGGATAAATGGAAAAATGAGTTATATGTCGATAATGATTTTGTGTTTACTGATAATAACGGTTATCCCCTTGTGATTAAGAAAATCTCACAATGGATACAATCAATCATGAAACAAACGAATATTGATAAAAATATCTCGACACACTCGTTCCGTCATACACATTGTGCATTGCTCATAGAAGCTGGCGTACATATCAAAGAAATACAAGAGCGATTACGTCACAAGGATATAAATACTACTATGAATATCTACGCTAAAATCACAAATTCATATAAAAAAGACGCTTCCCAAAAGTTTAGTCAACTCATGGAAAACGTCTCAAAAGAATTATTTTAAATGTCCATTTAGTTCAGCTGAATTAAACGGGCATTTTTGTTTTTTTATATTTTCATGTCATAATTATGTCATTATAAATTTACAAACGCCTTTATATCAATGTTTATAAGCCATTTTACATCATACCTGGCATGCCACCCATTCCAGGTTGTTCATTATTTTCTGGCTCCGGAATACTAGCAACGACTGCTTCAGTTGTTAAGAACATAGCAGCTACACTTGCTGCATGTTGTAACGCTGAACGAGTTACTTTAGTTGGATCTACTATACCTTCTTCTAACATATTAACCCATTCATTTGTTGCTGCATTGAAACCAACGCCCGCTTCAGCATGTTTTAAACGTTCAACAATAATTGAACCCTCTAATCCTGCATTTTCAGCAATTTGTCTAACTGGTGCTTGTAATGCTTGTAAAACAATATTAACACCTGTTTCAACATCACCTTCTGCTTTAATTTCACTTACTTTTTGATATATATTGACTAACGCAGTACCACCACCAGCAACGATACCTTCTTCCACCGCCGCACGTGTTGAATTTAATGCGTCTTCAATTCTTAGTTTACGTTCTTTAAGTTCTGTTTCACTTGCAGCCCCTACTTTGATAACAGCTACTCCACCAGCTAGTTTTGCTAAGCGTTCCTGTAATTTTTCTTTATCAAACTCTGAATCAGTTTCTTCAATTTGCGCTTTAATTTGACCTACTCGAGCATCAATATTATTTTCATCACCATTACCATCTACGATTGTTGTGTGATCTTTAGTCACTTCAACTTTATTTGCAGTACCTAGCATATCAAGAGATGCATCTTTAAGTTCTAAACCTAAATCATCAGTAATGACTTGAGCACCAGTTAATATTGCTAGGTCTTCTAACATTGCTTTACGTCGATCACCAAATCCTGGAGCTTTAACTGCTACAGCAGTAAATGTTCCGCGCATACGGTTTAAAACAATATTAGTAAGCGCATCACCTTCTACTTCATCCGCAACAATTAAAATTGGTCGACTAGACTGCACAACTTGTTCTAATAATGGAAGAATATCTTGGAATGATGAAATTTTCTTATCCGTTACTAATATATATGGACGTTCTAATTCAGCTATCATTTTATCTGAGTCAGTTACCATATATGGTGATTGATAACCGCGATCAAATTGCATTCCTTCAACTACTTCTAATTCTGTATTAAATCCATTTGATTCTTCAATTGTGATAACGCCATCGTTACCTACTTTATCCATTGCTTCAGAAATGTAGCGTCCGATTTCTTCATCTGCTGCTGAAATAGCTCCAACTTGCGCTATCTCGTTCTTATTTTCAACCTTTTGAGAAATCTCATGAAGTGCTTCTATAGCCACTTGCACTGCTTTGTCAATACCTTGTCTTAAGCCTACAGGATTTGCACCACTTGTAACATTCTTAAGACCTTCCTGAATCATTGATTGCGCTAATACTGTTGCTGTAGTAGTACCGTCCCCAGCAATTTCATTTGTTTTATTCGCAACTTCCTGCACTAATTTTGCACCCATATTCTCATATGGATCTTCTAACTCTATTTCCTTAGCAATTGTTACACCGTCGTTTGTAATTAAAGGTGTTGTATAATCCTTATCTAGAACAACATTTCGCCCTTTAGGTCCAATTGTAACCTTTACAGCGTTTGCTAATTTATCAACGCCACGTAACATTGCTTGACGTGCGTCTTCAGAGAATTTAAGATCTTTTGCCATAGTCTAAACAACCTCCACTTATTAAATCATTTAATTAATATTTAAAATTCGCTCTTTATTCTATAATAGCTAATATATCTTCTTCATTTAAAATTAAATATGTTTTGTCGCCACGTTTCACTTCAGTACCTGCGTATTGTTGGAAGACGATTGTGTCACCTTCACTGACTTGAGGAGCAACTTGTGTGCCATTGTCTAATAAACGACCTTGTCCAACTGCAATGATCACACCTTCATTTGATTTTTCTTTAGCGCTATCTGTTAAAACGATGCCACTTTTAGTTGTTTGTTCTTGCTCTTTCTTCTCAATAATCACACGATTTCCTAATGGTTTAAGCATGATTGTTCCTCCTTCATTTACATGTGATTTAGCACTTTGATATATAGAGTGCTAATCTGTTTTTAATATTAATCAAAATTGGTCAATATATCAAGCAATAAGGACTATTAATTTTGTACTTAACCTTTATTTACGATAAAATATATAATATACATATATAGATGGAGGGAAATTATGAAAAGGTTATGGGTATCCCTATTAACCGTTCTATTCTACGGTTTAGCTCAAATATTACCTGGTTTGGTTTTAGGTAGCCATTTACTTGGAGATATGTCTAAAATGCAAACTGCCCAAACAATGATTATCATGCAAGTATCTATCTTCATCATCGTTGCATTGTTAATCATTTTCATGCAAGCAACCATTAAAAATCCTACTCAATTAGAACAAGGACATAAGGAACCTAAAAGATATATTCTCGCCTGGGTTCTATTAGGATTTTGTATTGTGATGATTTACCAGTTCATTATCAGTATAATTTTATTTGTCATCAATGGAAGTCCCCAAAGAAGTCCAAACACCGAAAGGTTAATGGATATTGCTAAGCAAATGCCGATATTTATCGTTTTAATATCCATCGTAGGCCCCATTTTAGAGGAATACGTTTTTCGTAAAGTTATCTTCGGAGAATTGTATAACTTTATAAAAGGATCACGTGTGGTAAGCTTTATTATTGCATCTGTAGTAAGCTCTCTAATATTCGCTTTAGCACATAATGACTTTAAATTTATACCAGTATATTTTGGAATGGGAGTCATTTTCTCACTTGCTTATGTTTATACAAAACGAATTGCAGTGCCAATAGGTATACACATGCTTATGAATGGTTCGGTTGTATTAACTCAAGTTATAGGTGGAGATTCTATTAAAAAATTGCAAGAACAAGCAACATTTATATTCCATTTTATATTTTAAAAATAAAAGCATCTCATCATGTATAAATCAATTATCATACATGGCGAGATGCTTATTTTATTACCCTTTTCTTCTAAAGATATATAGTCCAGTGACTCCTAGAAAAATTCCAATTATTGCAATACTTAATGATAAAAGACTTCGATGCATTTTCTTTTTCTTATCATAATCTTTGGAGTGTTCGTCATTATTTGTTGTTATTTCATCTGCACTATGGTTTTTGAAGGCGCTGTGATTTTTATCTTCTTTATCCGTAGGTTTTTTAAGTTCTGGCATTGAGCCGATTTCTCCTGTAATTAAAGCTAAAACCTGATCGTCTAAATTTTCATAGTATTTACTAGAATTAAGTGGATTAAAATATTGAAATCTGAAATAGCTTGTCCCTTTTTGTAATGAATTTAAATATTCATTTCCTCTAAATGATTGCTTTCTAAACAAGCTATAAATGTCACTATCTGTGACCTTTCCATCTAATTGATTCAAATTTTTTACTTGATTAATCAAAAACGGATTGTACTTATAGGCACCCGTTGCTAATTGTCTAAATCTGCTAATTAATGAATTGGTATTATCACTACTATTCATTCTATGTTCGATATTATTTTGAGATTTAAAAAAGCCATTTTTATTCCATATAAATTGATTTATATTATTTTGATTTCTATGACCTGAACTAGAATTAATAATATTTTGTTGACGTTTATATGGCGCACCGTCTCCACTAGTACGTGTATGATTAATATTATGGTTTATATTGTTTTGATTTGTTTGATTGTATTTAGGCCTTTGGGGTTGATTCGTATGACTTTGAGAAGGTCTATTTGTATTTCCTTTAGTGTTACTAGGTTTTTTTCCGGTATGTGAACCCTTACCTGAACTTGTATCAGAGTCTGAATCACTATCCGAGTCACTGTCTGAATCGGAATCACTATCGGAATCCGAGTCACTGTCTGCACCTGAGTCACTATCTGAGTCCGAATCGCTGTCTGAATCACTGTCTGCATCCGAGTCGCTGTCTGAATCTGAGTCACTATCTGAATCCGAGTCACTGTCTGAATCTGAGTCACTATCTGAGTCCGAATCGCTGTCTGAATCACTGTCTGCATTTGAGTCACTTTCTGAGTCAGAGTCACTGTCTGAATCTGTGTTACTATCTGAGTCCGAATCACTATCTGAATCGGAATCACTATCTGAATCGGAATCACTGTCTGCACCTGAGTCACTACCTGAATCTGAGTCACCATCTGAATCTGAATCACTATCTAAATATGTGTCAATGTCTGAATCTGAATCACTATCTGAAACGATATCTGTGTCTAAATCATTATCCGAATTCATACTATTTCCTGTGCGACTAGTGTCATTCACTTCATTGATAGTATTGCTCTTAGCTGTATTCTTATCAATCTGGTCTTTAGAAAAATTAATGTCAATAGGATGACTACCCTCAGCATGTGCTTGGTGACTGAATAATGATGTAGTTACCATGAACGCAAAGCCCGTAAGCATAAATGAATGTTTAATGTTAAACTTTTTCATAGATTCAACCACCTCCCCATTACAATCTTTTGTTATTTCAAGTATATAAAAAAACTAAGCATTTTGCATTTAAATATGATTATTGAAAATTAATATTAATAAAGTTGAAACGTAAAAGTAACTATTTGTAAACAACAGAATTCATGAAATTTTTTATTTTAATTAGTACTTGATAATTAGATGTAAGCTAAAGCTTCACCCTAAGCCTAACAAAATTTCAAAATTTATGTTAGTTCAATATAGTTGTATGTATAGATTAACATGATTAAATTTTAGATATTTTAAATGAAATTTTGCCTTTAACTGGCAATTTTAGTATCTTATAACTAAAATGACAGGCGGGTGAATATATTGAAAATCCAAATACTTCAATTCAATGTAGAACGTGGAAATGTTGAAAAAAATATGCAAAATATCAAAACTAAGTTTAAGCAATATTTAGATAAAGATACCAGTGTCGTCGTGCTTCCAGAAATGTGGAATAACGGTTATGCTTTAGAAGAATTAGAACAAAAAGCTGATAAAAATCTTAAAGACAGTTCTCTCTTTATAAAAGATTTAGCACATACATTTAATGTGGATATCATTGCAGGTTCAGTTTCAAATATAAGAGAAAATCATATATATAATACTGCTTTTGCAATCAATAAAAACGGAGAATTGATTAATGAATATGACAAAATACATCTCGTGCCAATGTTACGTGAACCAGACTTTTTATGTGGTGGACATATAGTCCCTGAACCTTTTTATTTATCTGATCAAACACTTGTGACACAAATCATTTGTTATGACTTACGATTTCCAGAGATATTACGCTATCCAGCTAGAAAAGGTGCTAAAATTGCTTTTTATGTAGCGCAGTGGCCTAACTCAAGACTAGATCATTGGTTATCATTACTAAAAGCGAGAGCAATCGAAAATGATATTTTTATTGTAGCTTGTAATAGTTGTGGTGATGATGGTCACACCAGTTATGCTGGAAATTCGATTGTCATTAATCCTAATGGTGAAATTTTAGGCCATTTAGATGATAAAGAAGGTGTACTAACAACACATATCGACATAGACTTAGTAGATCAACAAAGAGAATATATTCCAGTTTTCAAAAATCTAAAACCACATCTTTATAAATAGCATAGTTAAAGCCGTGAGCTTGGGAGAGACTCACGGCTTGATAACTTATTATTAAGGGAATGTTTTTACAGTTATTTTTTCAATCTATTTTTTGGGGATGTTATTAATTATGAAAAAATTTTAGTGAATTTATCTATTTAACATGATAAATTGAATGTTGTTTACGATAGTTTACATGCTAGAAATAATTACCTATTTAAGGTAGCTAAGAATAATACGTAACACTGAGTCCAAGGAAACTACAGCTACTAGCAAATGCTTCTCACTTGCTTAGTTTATATTAGTAAATTATTAAGTTGGGATGGCTCAACAACTCACTAATAGTATTAATTATACGAAGAAAACAAAGTTACAAAAGTTACAATAGACTCATTCAAAAATTATTTTTTGAATTTATTAACTGTGTCGATAATCCATTTTACTAAATCACCGATTGTAGAAATGATATCTGCTGCCATTATAACTTCACTCCTTTCGAATTAAGGTAATGGATACGAATGAATTTAACATTCACTCTACTAGATTAAGCAAATTTTTCAACTATCTTTCAATCACATCTCTGTGATATGAGTCTATTAAAACATGATTTTTCCATTTAAAGATTAAAATTTCGTAAATAGCAATATTTAGTACTCAACTGTAAAACTAAATATGATAAAATATCTAATAGCACTTAATTAAAACACTTAGGTATGTTTTTTTGACAGTTAGGCATGTTTTCTAAAATATGTTGCGCAAAATTGTATAATGACACTTGAGGAGAGTAGTAAACAAGTGAAAATCATCGATAAAAATATTGAGCAATTTGCTCAATATTTACAACGTAAAAATAACTTAGATCACATTCAGTTTCTAAAAGTTCGTTTAGGGATGCAAGTAGTTGCTGGTAATATTGAAAAAACAGTGGTTCTATACGGACTATCTTATTTTTTTGATTTGCTCATTTTTACATTTTTAACTCATATTAGTTACTTTCTATTAAGAATTTTTGCTCATGGTGCACATGCTAAAACAACTCTTCAATGTCATATACAAAATATTCTTTATTTTTTATTTTTACCTTGGCTAGTGCTACACCTTCCTCTTAGTACAAATATATTTTATTTTTTAGCCATGATTAGTTTTTTATTAGTAATATCTTTTGCACCGGCTGCAACCAAGAAACAACCTATACCTAAACATTTATTTAAGAAGAAAAAAGTACTCTCCATATTAAGTTTTATCGTAATCATAACAATCGCTTTAACACTAGAAGAAGTATTCAAAAAAAATGTAATATCGGGTGTTGTAATAGAGGCTATTACACTTTTACCAATATTTTTTCCTAAGGAGGATTAACAAATATGAATTTATTAGGTGGCTTATTTTTAAAAATATTTTCAAACTTTATGGCAGTAATTGGTAACGCAGCAAAATACAACCCTTGTGCTAGTTATCTCGATGAGCCACAAGTGCCAGAAGAATTAACTAAACTAGATGAGTAGAATTTAGTAGAAAGAGTGTATTCAATTGGATGAGCTTAACTTTTTATCATTTGCAGCTATACAGATATTTCTTTTGGTTTGGGTTATAAAAACTATTGCTAATATTAAATTTGTAAGAAAGGATTATATTTTCATTACTGGAATTATAATCCTTTCTGCAATATTATATAATGTTTATTCAAGCCAAGCACTTGTACTTGTAGTATTAATGATTATAATTTTCTTCTATTCAAAAGTCAGATGGTATTCTATAGTTATAGTGTTAATGAGCACTTTGTTGTCATATTTAACAAATTTTATTACAGTAGTCATCTCTTTATATACTGAAGATATAATACATAATATTTATTTATTTACTATCTTTCATTTATTAATTTATGTCATTTTATCTTTAATTTTGGCACATTTATTTAAACACTTATTAATTAAGCTTAGGTATATTTATTTATATATAAGCAAAAGATATTACTTTATTATTTCTTTTGTATTAGCTATTGCTTTTATATACTTCTATATAATTTCACAAACTAATTTACAAGAAAATAATAGTTTAAAATTTTATGCCATCATTTTTGTTTCTGTTATCGTATTTTTGAGTTTGGTTATATTATTGTTATCGGCTTTCGCACTACGTGAAATGAAATATAAACGTAAGCTACAAGAAATCGAAGCATATTATGAGTACACGTTACGTATAGAAAGCATTAACAATGAAATGCGTAAGTTCCGACATGATTATGTGAATATCCTCACCACTCTTTCAGATTACATAAGAGAAGATGATATGCCTGGATTACGTAAATATTTTGATGAACATATTGTCCCAATGAAAGATAAATTAAAAACTCGCTCTATTAAAATGAATGGTATTGAAAAATTGAAAGTGAGAGAAATTAAAGGGCTGATTACTACTAAAATTATTCAAGCTCAAGAAAAACGTATTCCAATTAGTATTGAGGTTCCTGATGAAATTGATCGTATCGATATGAATACTGTTGAGCTTAGTCGTATTATCGGTATTATAACTGATAATGCTATTGAAGCTTCAGAAAATATTGATGAACCACTCATCAATATCGCATTCATTGATAATGATGAATCTGTCACTTTTATCGTTATGAATAAATGTAGTGATGATATTCCTAAAATTCATGAGTTGTTTGAACAAGGTTTTTCTACTAAAGGCGATAATCGCGGTATAGGTTTATCAACTTTAAAAGAACTGACAGACTCAAACGAGAATGTTTTATTAGATACTGTCATTGAAAATGGTTACTTTGTGCAAAAAGTCGAAATAAATAATAAGGAATCATAAGGATGTGTAGAATTAAATGAAAATTTTTGTTTGTGAAGATGACCAAAGACAAAGAGAACATATGGTATCAATCATTAAAAACTACATAATGATTGAAGAAAAGCCAATGGAGTTAACTTTAGCAACAAATGATCCTTATGAGGTCTTAGAGCAATCAAAAGAACTTAATGACATTGGTTGTTACTTCCTTGATATTCAATTAGAAGCTGATATGAACGGTATTAAATTAGCCAGTGAAATTCGTAAACATGATCCTGTTGGTAATATTATATTTGTAACCAGTCACAGTGAACTGACTTATTTGACGTTTGTTTATAAAGTGGCTGCTATGGATTTTATTTTTAAGGATGATCCGTCTGAATTAAAAATGAGAATCATAGATTGTCTTGAAACAGCACATACACGACTCAAATTATTATCTAAAGAAAGTAATGTAGATACGATTGAGTTAAAACGTGGAAGTAATTCAGTATACGTTCAATATGATGATATTATGTTTTTTGAATCATCTACGAAATCTCATAGACTCATCGCACATCTTGATAATCGACAAATTGAATTTTATGGAAATTTAAAAGAATTAGCACAGCTTGATGAACGTTTCTTTAGATGTCATAACAGTTTTGTGATAAACAGGCATAATATTGAATCTATTGATTCAAAAGAACGTATTGTTTACTTTAAGAATGGCGAAAATTGTTTCGCTTCAGTACGTAATGTTAAAAAAATATAATGTAACACCCACCTTTACGATATGAAGTTGTAAAGGTGGGTGTTTGACTTATTTCTTATGTTTTTAATCAATAATAGTCTTTTATATCTTCTTTTGTTGGCAAACTTTCAATAGCACCATGTTTCGTTGTTGTAAGTGCTGCAACACGATTACTAAACGCTAGTATATCCTTTCCCTTTTCCTTAAATAAATCTTTACATTCAGAATGCCGAGCCTGGAGTATGCAATAAATAATAGCACCTATAAATGCGTCACCAGCACCAGTTGTATCAATTGCTTGAACTTGATACCCCTCATGATGAATACGATAATCATCTTTGGTAAAAATAGTGGCACCTTGTGCTCCTTGCGTATAAATCACTACATTAACTTGACCTCTAAATAAAGATTGAATTGCTTCATCTTCATTCTTCTTACCAGTAATAAATAATAATTCTTCATCAGATATTTTAACAATATGTGCTTTAGGTATGAACGCATTAATTGTACGTTGACATTCGAGTTTATCTTCCCATAAAGGTAAGCGTACATTAGGATCAAAAACAATGGTACCACCTACTGACTCGAATTTTTCAATCATTTTCTCATGGGCATATTTCATGTCACTCTCTATTAAATCTACAGAACAAAAATGTAAAATATCGTCTTGAAATACTTGAATATTATCAATATTTTCAGGTTGATATAACATATCTGCAGAAGGTTTACGATAAAATGAGAAATCTCTTTGACCATCATCTTGAAGGCTAACAAATGCCAACGCAGTATTTGCTTTATTAGTTCGCTTAATATATTGCGTACCTACGCCAAGTTGTTCAATTGTTTCTACAATGATATCACCAAACGCGTCATTTCCTAGCTGTGTTATCATTTCTGATTTTCCACCTAATTTACTTACTGTAGCCGCTACATTACACGGTGCGCCTCCAACTTGTCGACTAAATTGTTCAACATCTTTTAATTTTGAATGTGTTACGTGTGGTATGAAATCAATTAATGCCTCTCCAATGGCAAATAGACGTCTCATTATAAATCACCCTTTTAATTCATATTTAGTGAATTTTAAATATACTTGACCAGATTCAGTCGAAGCTTTTATACCAGTAGCATCCTCATTTGGGAAAATACGTGAGGTTAAAACACGCTCACCATCATTACAAAATATTTCGATACTAGATGTATCTACAAAAATTTGTAACTGTTTTAATGGTGAGTCTAAAATGGTAGAACGCGTTGTTCCATCGACATTTGATGGTAGTTTCCCACTATCGGTACGATCTAAAGTGAGTTTATTTTCGTGTTTATTATAAGTAATCAGTGTAGATTCAGATCGAGAGCTACGCAATTCAAAATATATTTCTGAAGCATCATTTTCTAATATATCTATAATCATCTCATACTGTTTACCCTCATATGGATGTAATTTACGTTTGAATTTATTAGCATATCCCAAAGCTGTTTCTTTATTTGTTCTTAATTCTTCTAACTGCTTAAAAGGTCGTTGCTTAAGTTTTCCATTTTCAATAGTCAGTACTCGAGGAATAGTAAGACAATGTGCCCACCCCTCTTTATCTGTAGGATACTCTGTATCTGGAAGTCCCATCCATCCTATTAAAATGCGTTGTCCATCTGCATCAATAAACGTTTGTGGCGCATAGAAATCAAAACCATTATCCAATTCTTGAAAACTTTCATGATCGAAAAATAGATTATTAAAGTTTAAATCTCCTATCATAAACCCTGATTGATAGATATTTCTAAATTTATCTCCTTCAGCTTCAACACCTTGTGGACACATGAGTATGACATCTTTATTGCCTAGTCTAAAATAATCAGGGCACTCCCACATATAACCAAATTGTGTCAGATTAGTTTTAATCTCACCCTCAAAATGCCAATCAACAACATCTTGACTACGATATAAAAGTAAACGACCCATCTCATTTTCATTTTGAGCACCTAGAATAGCGTACAGTTGATTATTTTTTTCAAATACCTTGGGATCCCTGAAATGACTTGTATAGCCTTCAGGTTGTCCATAAATCACAGGTTTAGGAAACTTCTCTATTTTTCCATCTTTGTTCATTCTGGCAATCATTTGACTGGAAATTCTATTCCAATGTTGGTCACGGTGATTACCTGTATACATATAATAAAGGTGATTTTGATATTCAAAAGCACTTCCACTGTATACGCCATGACTATCATACTTAGTATCAGGTTTAAGAAGTGTTCCTTGAGGTTCAAAATGTAATAAATCTTTGCTTTTATAATTAAACCAATATTTTAAACCGTGCACAGCACCTAACGGAAACCATTGATGTGAAATATAGTAGTATCCTTCATAATAAATGAGTCCGTTTGGATCATTCAATAAACCCATTTCAGGTTGGATATGAAATGTTTGTCTATATAAAGATGTATCCACTTGGTGTTTCAGTTGCTCAAGATATGTTTCATCAACATCCTCAATACGTTGGTATCTCTCTTCACGAGTCCACTCCACTATGTTCTACCTCCTACTAAAACTATTTATATATTAATAACTCTATTATTCTAACATATCGATTAAGACAAATATGTTAATAATGTCACTTTTTGACATGTTTAAATTCAGGCCTATTAATATCCAATTGATACCAGTCAACATATAATTAATTATTTCATTTAACTATGTTTTCACAATAATTATATCAATTTGATTAGCAATTATCATTATATGTGGTATCGGTTCCATTTTAACTAAAACAAGCTTGTTGTGCATGTTAATTCAAATGGATAGGAATTTTTATTTTTAATGCTGTTTGTTCACCTTTTAATAGTTGGTTAATTTCTTTTAATGCTTGCTCTCCTGCTTCAAAGTAATTATAGCTAACCGTTTGAATGACAGGTGATACTATTTGAGTCATAGGGTCTCCACCAAATCCATATATTGAACAATTGTAAAACCTTTGTTGACGATCAGAGCAATATTTATGGATTGCAAAAGCAATGGTATCAGTTGCTCCAACTATCGCATCAGCATGATGTACTCTTTTAAGTTGCCGACTTACATCTTTAAAAGCTTGTTCATGCTTAAATGTTGTCTCATAAATTTTCGGACTTATGTGATAGTCATTCAACGCTTGAATAACTCCCAGCTTACGTTGAACACCAACTGCAATATCTTCTTCACTTACACCAAAGAAATGTACATTTCGACATCCTTTTTCACCAATGAGTACTCCAATTTTATATCCAGCTTCATAATCATCGTGATATATACTATATAGTTGATCATGTTCTTGTCCTACTATAATGACAGGAACATCTATTTTCTCAATGACTTCAATATGCGCTTCAGTAATATGTGTTGCCATTAGCACGATTCCATCAACTTTACTACGTGATAATGTTTTTAGTGCCGAAATTTCACCGTCTATTTCTAATCCTGTGTAATTTAATAATAACTGATATCGATGTTTATTACATTGGTGTACCAAGCCCTTAATTGTTTCATCAACAGCGTATGAATTCATACGTGGAATAATTGCTCCAATCAAATTGGTACGTCGAGCTCTTAAGCTTTGTGCAAATTGATTAGGTTGATAATTATTTTCTTCTATTATTTTAGTTATTTTTTCTTTTGTTGCTGGACTTACAGATCCATTATTTAAAAAGCGTGAAACAGTACTTTTCGATACTCCAGCTAGTTTTGCTATATCTGATATATTTTTCATAAAAAATCACCTATCACGTCATCCATCATTTCTTTTTATTTTATCATATGAACCAACGCTTTAAATAGTTGAAATTATTGTTTAGAATACGATTAAATAAATTGACGTGTTAGGTGATTGTCATTTATATAATTTTAAAACTTAATATGACGATTAAACTTATTTAGCTCTCCATAGAAATATGCTTTCTCACCGTGTACTATAACATCGAGTCCGGTTTTATCTTCTTCTTGAGTTGTAGCTAAAGGAGTAAAAATTTTAATAAATCTAGCAATCAAAAATGTGACTATTGCGCTAAAAACGACAGTCGCAATTGCCGCGCCAAGTTGAATGACTACTATTTTAAAATCACCTGTATAGATAAAACCATTCTGCACCGCACTATTAATTTGATGTGATTGAAAAACTCCTGTAAACACAGCTCCTAAGATACCACCTACACCATGAATACCAAATGCATCAAGTGCATCATTATATTGGAGTTTTACTTTGATTAAATTTATAACGATATAGCAACCTATGCCACCAATTATTGCAATAATCATAGCACTCATATAGCTGACGTATCCTGCTGCTGGTGTAATAGCGACAAGACCAGAGAGTGCTCCAGATAAAAGACCTAGTAAGCTTGTAGTCTTTTTCAAGATATATTCAAAGATTAACCAACCGAAAGCACCTGCACTTGCACCAATAACTGTATTCACAAACGATATCATGGCTATGTGATCGAATGTAAATGCACTGCCCACATTAAATCCATACCATCCTAACCATACTAATATACCACCTATAAGTGTAATTAATAGATTATGGGGAGTATGTTTTTCTTTCTTTTTACCTATACCTATCATTATCCCAAGAACCAAACCAGATACACCTGATGTTATATGAACTACTGTTCCACCCGCATAATCTATTGCTCCAATTTTACTAATCCAACCACCACACCATACCCAGTGGGCAACAGGGCTATAAATTAATAGAACCCATAAACTCACAAAAATCAGATAAGGAATGAATCTCATTTTCTCGGCTATCGAACCTGATAAAATAGATACCGCAATTGTACAAAACATCATTTGAAACAACATAAATAATGAGAGAGGGATATGAGGACTCAAAGTTTTTGAAGTTTCAAAACCAACATGATGAAGACCCAAAAATTTCAAACCACCTATCCATTGATTACCTCCATCAAAACTTAAAGAGAAACCAATCATTATCCATATAAATGTGACAATGACAATGGCAACCATACTTTGCATTACAGTATTTAAAGCATTTTTTGATTGTACGAGTCCCCCATAAAAAAGGCTTAAACCTGGTGTCATTAACCATACTAATAGAGTACATAAAAATAGAAATATTGTATCATTCATATTCATACTTACCACTTCCTTTAAAAACATCATAATGAGTGTTTTTTTAAAAAGCAAAATTAGGTAAGGTCATGTTACACAGTATGTCACTTTAAGTTACATTGTATATATAAGCGTAGTACTAAAAACAAATTACTTTCGTTACACCATGTTAGTAATGAGTATAATAAAAAGATTATCTTGATTTAGTTATCTCATTACAATAATAAATAAGCCTGGGACAATGATTGTTGTCTCAGGCTATCATAATTCTACTAACGAATTTCATTAAATTAAAAACAGTCTTCAAGTTTAGCTCTTTCTTTCAACGATATAGCTAATGGCTACTTAATTTAACTTTTTTCTCGTCAATTTAATCTATAATTAAATTTGCTTAATTTTCTATCCTTAAAAAATCTTTTTATCAACCTTATAACTTTAAGTTTTTATGCCTTTTGAATAGTAATCGTCCATGATGCATCATCAAGTTGCTCATAGTTTGTAACTGGATATCCATTTTCTGCAGCCCAATTAGGTAATGCTTCGGTAGCCTGGGTGCAATCGAAATCGATTTTCAATTCATCCCCTTGATTTAAATCATTCATTTTCTTTTGTGCTTCTATTAAAGGAAATGGACAAACCATCCCTACTGTTCCTAATTCGTATACCATTGATATACCTCCTCATTCACTTTATCTAATGTCACATTTGAATAACCAATCTTAGCTTTGAGATACTTGTTGTAACTTTTTCATAGGTTTTACAAAAATAAAATAACTCATAAACCAAACACCAATAATCATAGAGGCTAAAGCAATCCATCCTTGCCAACTCATTGTAGCTGTCTCTACTAAACCATTACCGATAGAGCAACCACCTGCAACTGAAGCACCAAATCCCATAAATATGCCACCAAGCGCACTATTGCGAATTGTCTTAATATCTGGCAATCTCCATCTAAATTCTTTAGACCCTTTTGCAGCTATATAAGAACCTATGAATATACCTAGTACCAAAAGCACACCCCAATCAATAAATTTTAAATCTCCTGAAATAAGATAATTTACAAGATTTGCAGATGGTGTTGTTATACCTAAGCCACCCATTCTCCCAGTAGATTCACTCATAGGCCAAGCAAGTAAAGCAATAAAACCTATTGCAATACCAGCAACAAATGGATGATATCTTTTTTCAAATAGATAATGTCTAATACCACTATATTTTTGTTTAAGTTGGGGCACCATTATTTTAGGCTTTCGAATTGTTTTTACAACTAAAAATATTGTAATTACAGTTAATAACGTGACGAGAATCCATTGTGGTATACCAGTTGTACTTGTCATACTTGTGCTGACTTGTGTCGGTTTATTTATTTGATTCATTATTGGAAGAAGTACCCCAGTTTTAGTTACGGCTGAAGTCAATGCATAAAATATTAATGCCACCCAACTTCCAATTAACCCTTCACCAGCCCTATACCAAGTTCCAGTCGCGCATCCTCCAGCTAATACTATTCCTATTCCAAAAACGAAGGATCCCAAAATAGTTCCTATAACTGGAAATGTTTCTGCTGGAACCTCAATAATATTTAAGTTCTTTAGAATAAGTAAACCAATACTTTGGACTGTAATAGCAATAAGCAATGCATAAAACATTTTGTTACTTTTTTGAACGTACATATCTCTAAATCCACCAGCTAAACAAAATCTTGTTCTCTGCATTACAAATCCTAGCAATATGCCAACGACTAGTCCGCTTATAATTGTCCAAACCATTTTATCACCTTTTTCCGATATAAATACTAAGGTATTATAGTAGAAAGGACAATATTTTGCAAATTCTTAATTTTCTTTATTATTTTTTAATATAAATATTTTGTGAGTTTGTTTAAGTCATTTTTAGATAAGTTACTAAATTTATACCACTCTCGATCAGAATAATAAATAAACAATTTATTTCCTAATAAACCTTTAGATATTCTATACCGCACAATGCTAGAGAGTTCGAATTGGATATTGAATGGATTATTGTTTTGATTATATGCCTGAAACTCCAACTTATTTTCACGTATCAACAATATACCAGGAACTGTCATTATTCTGGGAATATGTGGTTTGAAATTACAATTTATTTCTTGAGTCACTTGTTTCAATCTCCCATTTCAATAAATATCAACTTACAATTTTTGCTAAAAAAGTTTCGTATTTATAATCTATTGTAACTGTTTAATATAAAAAAAGCACTCTCAATTGAGAGTACTATGTTAAAGTGATTTTTTTAATTATTTACTATAATTTTTCATGAAGAACAATAATGATTGTAACTCTATACCAAAGTCAATATGATGTACTTGGACATCTTGGGGTGTTTTAATTCGACGTGGTGTAAAGTTTAGTATACCTTTAACACCGGCTTTCACAAGTTCATCAGCTACTTGTTGTGCTACATTATCTGGTGTTGTTAAAATGACTACATCAATATCTTCTGATTCTAATGTCGTTTTGATATCATCGCTATGTTTTACCACAACGTCACCGATATTTTCACCTATAATATCTGATCTAATATCAAAAGCTTCAGTAATTGTCATCTCATCATGTATTGAGAAGTTATATGTAAGTAATGCACGCCCTAAATTACCGATACCTATAATGGCAATTTTAATTTGATCGCTCTCACTTAATTCTGATTTAAAGAATTCAAGCATACTATCTATATTATATCCATATCCTTTTTTTCCTAATTCACCAAAGTATGAAAAGTCTCTTCTTATTGTAGCTGAATCAATTTGTAGTGCTTCACTTATTGTTTTAGAATTAACACGATCTATACCTTTACCTTTCAAAATACTGACAAATCTGTAATATAAAGGTAAACGTTTTAACGTAGCGCGAGGAATTTTAAAATCATCTGACATATATCTAACCCCCTTTTTCGCGTATATTATGCATGTATCTTTAAAATCAGTAAATGAGTTAAAACATATGTTGAATGTCATCTCATAATACAAATAATTGTCTACAACGAATACTTAAACATTATACATTATTAATTTTTAAAAATAAATATCCTAGTTTCATGTGTTCTATGAATACTGTAGAATAGAGGTAATTGAGTTTAACATCATTTCAAGATAACGTACGCAATTTATTTTTCTATTTAAAATTCGATAATATAGAATTAACAAAAATTTAAATATTCAAAAACAAATACTTTATATATAGTTTAAACCTATTTCAAATACATAGAAAGGTGAGAATCGAATGATACTTTTACAACTTAATGACATCTCCAAATCGTTCGATGGTGAAGATATCTTCACAGATGTTAATTTTGAGGTGAAAACTGGCGAAAGAATCGGCGTAGTAGGCCGTAATGGAGCTGGTAAATCGACATTAATGAAAATCATAGCAGGTGTCGAAAATTACGATAGTGGTCATATATCAAAAATCAAAAATTTAACAATGAGTTATTTAACTCAGCAAATGACACTCAATTCAGAAGCTACTGTCTTTGAAGAAATGTCTAAGCCCTTTGAACACATTAAAAAAATTGAAAATTTAATTAAGGATGAAACAGATTGGCTTGCACGAAATGGACAAGATTATGAATCCGATGAATATCAATCACATATTGAAAAATATGAAACTTTAACTAATCGTTATGAGCAATTAGATGGTTATCAATATGAAAGTAAAATTAAAACAGTACTGCACGGGCTTAACTTTACAGAAAACGATTTCAACAAGCCTATTAATGATTTTAGTGGTGGTCAAAAAACACGTCTTTCTCTTGCTCAAATGTTACTTAAAGAACCCGATTTACTCCTTCTTGATGAACCAACTAACCATCTAGACATGGAAACAACCAAGTGGTTAGAGGATTACTTAAAGTACTTTAAAGGAGCAATTGTGATTATCAGTCATGATAGATATTTTTTAGATAAAATTGTAACTCAAGTTTATGATGTTGCTCTAGGAAATGTAAAACGCTATGTAGGAAACTATGAGCAATTTATAAAGCAACGTAATCAGTATTACGAAAAGCGCATGCAAGAATTTGAAAAGCAACAAGAAGAAATCAAGCGTTTAGAAACCTTTGTAGAAAAAAATATTACTCGTGCATCTACAAGTGGCATGGCTAAGAGTAGACGTAAAACATTGGAAAAAATGGAACGTATTGATAAACCTATGATAGATGCTAGAAGTGCAAATATACAATTTGGCTTCGACCGTAATACTGGTAATGATGTGATGCATATTCATGATTTAAAGATTGGTTACGACTCACCTATTACACGACCTATAAACCTCGAAGTCTTTAAAGGGGATCATATAGCTATCATTGGGCCAAATGGTGTTGGTAAAACAACATTGATAAAAACAATTGCTGAAAAACATCCTAAACTAGGTGGTCAAATTATCTTTGGTGCTAATTTACAAATTGGATACTATGATCAAAAACAAGCTGAATTTAAATCAAATAAAACCATTCTCGATTATGTTTGGGATCAATATCCACACATGAATGAAAAAGATGTACGTGCAGTATTGGGGCGTTTCTTGTTCGTTCAAGAAGACGTTAAAAAAATTATCAATGACTTATCTGGCGGAGAAAAAGCACGGTTACAATTAGCACTTTTAATGTTACAACGTGATAATGTTCTTATCTTAGATGAACCGACTAACCATTTAGATATTGATTCTAAAGAAATGCTTGAACAAGCATTGAAAGATTTTGAGGGCACGATTATTTTTGTATCACATGATCGTTATTTTATTAACCAACTTGCAAATAAAGTTTTTGATTTAAACCTTAATGGTGGCCAAATGTATTTAGGAGATTATCAGTATTATATTGAGAAAACTGAAGAAGCTATTGCTATCAAAGCACATGAAACAGAAATTCAAAATAATTTTGAAAATAAAGAGATAAATCAAGACGCAAATACTTCAACCTATTTCAGTCAAAAACAACAAAAAAGACAACAACGTAAATTAGAAAGACAAATTGAACATTGTGAAAGACAAATCGAAGAATTAGAATCACAAATATCACATATCGAAGAACAGTTAACACAGCCTGAAGTATTTAACGACCCTCTAAAAGCTAGTAAATTTGCCAATCAAAAATCCGAAACCGAACAAAAATTAGAACAAATAATGTTAGAATGGGAAAAATTACAAGAAAAGCTCTAATTTCCAACATAATCACAAGACACCTAAAAGTTGAATATATGACTTTTCGGTGTCTTTTAGTATGTTTTTACACAAATATTATTAACATCATGAATTACTTTCATAATCAATATCCACAGAGTTATCCTATTTATCCACAAGTAAATTGACACTTTTATGTTTTGAAATTAACTTATTTATTTACATATCCACAAACAACTTCACTACTTACCCACAACTTACTCACATTTTGTTGATAAGTACGCACGTTCCCTATTGACAACTTATTTTCCATTTTTAATTGTTTCAGATATTCATTTATGAAATAATTTATTGAGAAAGATAAAGGAGAACTAAACTTCATGACGAACAATCAAACCTTAGTACTAATTATATTAACTTTCATCATCCTAATTACACTTGTAAATGTAATTATATCTATAATAGAGAGACGTAAACAGATTGCTAAAATAAATACTTTATGGGATAACAAATTAAAATTAGAAAGTTTTATACGTCCTAATTCACGATTCGATGCCCAATACCGTACTTACCGTGATCATTATAATAAGCAGTCATTTATCGACGATAAGACTTGGTCAGACCTAAATATGGATACGTTATTTCATAAAATTAATTTTAATTTCACTGCAATTGGTGAAATGCGACTATATGCAACTTTAAGAGGTATGTTTAAGGTAAATCAAACCTCATTGATAAACATGTTTAAAGATAATAAAGTATTTCGTTTAAATGTATCTTACATTCTTTCTAAAATTGGTAAAAATGTATACCCTTTGTTTCCAGATCAAATGTTACCCTCTAAGCGTAATATTTTATTAATGTTTTGTCCGTTGTTACCATTTATTGGGTTTGCATTCATTTTTTTAATTCCTTCAAAAGGTATATTAATATGTCTTACTTTTATGATTTTAAATGCAATATTATCTTTCAAACTAAAAAAATCTTATGACCAAGATTTAAAATCAGTTTTTTATACTGCTAATGTTATAAAGCAAAGTCAAGCTTTAAGTAAGATTGAGAGCACGCCAGCGATAAGTGTTGATTTTACTCATTTTAAAGCTTCACGTCGTTTTAGCGGTTTATTAGCTAGAGTAGAATCACAAGATATGGTGAGTAGCATAATTATGTTTATTAAATTAGTATTCATGATAGATTATGTTTTATTTCATTTAATACAACGTAGCTACTTTAAGTATCAAGAAGAAGTTATGGCATGTTATGACTATATAAGTTTATTAGATAATCATTACTCTATAGCTATGTATCAACATACTTTGACACATTATTGTTATCCTAAAATCAATAACAATATTAATGGCCTTCAAATGAAATCAATCATTCATCCTCTGCTAGATGAAGAAAATGCGATTGCTAACACCATTGACATTTCAAATCATATATTACTCACAGGCTCTAATGCATCAGGAAAATCTACATTTATGAAAGCAGTTGCACTAAATTTGATTTTAGCTCAATCGATACAAACTGCAACAGCTCACTCATTTATTTATCAACCTGGCTATGTAATGACTTCAATGGCAAATGCGGATGACGTTTTAAGTGGTGACAGTTATTTCATGTCAGAACTTAAGTCTATTCGTAGATTATTTAACACTTATCAGTGCAATAAGATATATTGTTTTATAGATGAGATTTTTAAAGGAACGAATACAACTGAACGTATTGCCGCTTCTGAATCAGTATTATCGTATTTAGATAATCAAAAAGCATATCAGGTTATCGCTGCGACACATGATGTTGAACTATCAATATTATTAGAAAATACATATAATAATTATCATTTTAATGAATCTATTCAAGAAAATAGCATATTTTTCGATTACAAAATTAAATCTGGTAAAGCCAATACACGTAATGCAATTGAATTACTGCGTATTACACAGTTTCCTATCGATATTTATCAGCGTGCTCAACAAAATATTCGAAACCTCTAGAATTAATTAGTTTAATATTTATAAAAAAGTTAAGCGCCTATCTAAAAGTAGTCACTCTTAGATAGGCGCTTTGAAATATTATTTAAACAGAAAAAGTTTCAATATCAATATTATTTTGTCCATTTAAGGCTAAATCGCCACGCAAACCAGCTTGATATAAATAATATCCAGCAGCACCAATCATCGCTGCATTATCAGTGCAAAGAACAGGACTCGGAATAGTAAGGTGTATGCCCTCTTTTTTACATGCTTCACTTAGTGCAGCTCTTAATCCTTTATTACTAGCAACACCACCTGCAATAATTAAGCGATTAACATGATACGTTTTACAAGCATGAATAGCTTTATGGGTTAAAACTTCTACAACACTATTTTGGAAACTTGTTGCAACATCTTCAGCTACAATTTCAATATTTTTCTGTCTTAAATTGTGCAGTTTATTTATTACAGCACTTTTAAGACCACTAAAACTAAAATCATAACTATCTTTTTCGAGCCAAACTCTTGGAAAATCGTATACATCTTTACCTTTTGCTGCTAATCGATCAATATGCGGTCCACCAGGATAAGGAAGATTGATTGTTCGAGCAACTTTATCATAAGCTTCTCCTACTGCATCATCTCTCGTTTCACCAATCACTTCGAAATCTAAATGATTTTTCATATATACCAGTTCAGTATGACCACCAGATACAATCAATGACATAAGTGGAAACGTTAATGGTTGTTCTAAGTGATTGGCATAAATATGACCAGCAATATGATGTACTGGAATAATAGGCTTATCATAAGCAAATGCCAAAGCTTTAGCCGCATTAATACCAATTAATAAAGCTCCTATTAATCCGGGGCCTTGTGTTACTGCAATAGCGTCAATATCTTCCATTTTCACTTTTGCACTCACTAATGATTCATCTATAGTTGCTGTTATCCCCTCAACATGATGTCTACTAGCAACTTCAGGTACAACACCACCAAAACGTTTGTGACTATCTATTTGACTTAAAACAGTATTAGATAAAAGTTCAGTGCCATTCTTTACTACACTTACACTCGTTTCATCACAACTTGTTTCTATTGCTAAGATTAATGTATTATTTGTCATTTCAAATTCACCCACATGACTAATGCGTCCTCGCCTTCTCCATAATAATTCTTTCTTTTTCCACCATTTTGAAATCCTAAATTTCTATAAACATGTTGTGCAACATCATTATCTATTCTTACTTCTAAACTCATCACATCACAAGAAAAACGTGCATAGTTCATTGCATATTTAAGTAAAAGTTGACCAAGACCATAGCCTCTAAATGCCTTTGATATAGCTATCGTTGTAATTTGTGCTTGATCAACGACTAACCATAAACCAACATACCCAATTATTTTGTCCCTAAATTCTATCACAAAATATGTTGCAAATTCGTTGTTTTCTATTTCATGATAAAATGCATCGATTGACCACGAACTGTGTGAGAAACTATCTCTTTCTATATCAAAAACTTTAGGTACATCTTCCACACTCATTTTCCTAATATTCAATTGTTCTCTTGTTGGTTTAACCAATTTCGTTCCGCCTCTGATAATTTATGGTATTTAGGAGTAAATGAATGTATATTTTCTGGTTTTTGAATTAATTGCTTCATACTTGAAGCTTTTGGTAACTGTTCTATGATGTCACTGTCTAATAAATGTTTTATTTTTTCGGTATGATATCCTACAAACACATAAGGTTGGTTTAGTTGATGAAGTTTTTCAATAAGTTCAAAAATAGGTATATAAGTATCATCAATAATGGTTATTAATTCATTGTCCTGATATTGATAAACACCTGCATAAACTGCTTCTCTTCTAGCATCAAAAATGGGTACTAACAACTTCGTACTGTCTTTGACTGTGCTAGCAAGTGCTTTAAGTGATGAGACACCATATAAGTTAGTGTTTAATGCATAAGCTAATGTTTTAGCAACAGTAACCCCTATTCTAAGACCGGTATATGAACCTGGACCTTCCGCTACCACGATATCAGTTATTTCTGCTTTATTTATTTTACTTTCTGAAAGAATTTCTGCTATTTCAGGCATGAGTTGCACTGAATGATTCTTTTTGATATCAGTTATTTTTTCAGCAATCACTTCATTATCTTTCATAATAGCTACTGATAAAGGTTGGTTTGACGTATCAATTAGAAGATAGTTCATTTAAAATTGCCTCCTTTACTAATGCATAATGTTGTCCATGTGTTTCAATGGATACTTGTCTCTCATTCGCATTTTTGACATTTATATTAATCGTTAAGTGATTAGGAGGAAGGAAATCTTTGATAAATTTACTCCATTCTATAACTATGATGGCATTGTCTTCAAAATATTCATCGAAACCTAAATCATCTTCCTCACCTTCAAGTCGATAACAGTCCATATGATGTAATCGTATGCTTGAACCTGTATAAGATTTGATTATATTAAATGTTGGTGAGTTTATCGTTCTTTTAACACCTAACGCTTTTCCTATAAATTGTGTTAATGTAGTTTTCCCTGCTCCTAGGTCACCATTTAGTAAAATCAAGTCCTTAGCACTTAAATGTTTTACAAGTATTTGAGCAAATTTATCCATTTCATTTAAATTGTGAATAGTTATCAATTTTTACTCTCCTATATATGATTATTTAAAATCAATTTATCTCTATATTTAAAGATATATATACATTTCTACGTGGTTTATTAACTTAATCATTGTAACAAATTTTAATTCAAATTTCTTCGTAAAATATTTAAGCTTGTCCTCTATAAATTTTTAGAAAATTCTAAATTTATTATTGACACAATTCATCACATGTAGTAAATTGAATTTATCAAATTTTAAAACAATTCAAACTATTAAGAATAAATGACCATTCAACGAAAGGAGTATAATAAAATGACTTATCTATCTACGCTAGACCTACCAACAACTCAACAAGCTATTATCATTTTATTATACTCGTAAGGACTCGAACTTTAGAAAGGTTTTAACTTCTAAATGTTTAAGTCCTATTTCTAGTTGGATGGGACTTAACAACGTCCCAATATTCATTGGGACGTTTTTTTATTTTCTAAATAATTATATGGGGGAATGATATATGCGAAGTGATATGATCAAAAAAGGAGATCACCAAGCTCCTGCAAGAAGTCTTTTACATGCGACTGGCGCTCTTAAACAACCTACAGATATGAATAAACCTTTCGTAGCAATTTGTAACTCTTATATTGATATTGTTCCTGGGCACGTTCATTTAAGAGAATTAGCAGACATCGCAAAGGAAGCTATTAGAGAAGCAGGTGCTATCCCATTCGAATTTAATACGATTGGTGTTGACGATGGAATAGCTATGGGACATATTGGCATGAGATATTCCTTACCTTCAAGAGAAATTATCGCAGATGCAGCTGAAACAGTTATTAACGCTCATTGGTTTGATGGTGTATTTTACATTCCTAATTGCGATAAAATTACGCCAGGAATGTTACTCGCAGCAGTTAGAACAAATGTACCAGCTATCTTTTGCTCAGGAGGCCCAATGAAAGCTGGTCTTTCCGCTCAAGGTAAGGCATTGACACTATCTTCAATGTTTGAAGCGGTTGGAGCTTTTAAAGAAGGAACAATCTCAAAAGAAGCATTTTTAGACATGGAACAAAACGCTTGTCCTACATGTGGTTCATGCGCCGGTATGTTTACCGCAAACTCAATGAACTGTTTAATGGAAGTTTTAGGTTTAGCCCTACCATATAATGGTACAGCTCTAGCTGTGAGTGACCAACGTCGTGAAATGATTAGACAAGCAGCATTCAGACTGGTTGAAAATATTAAAAATGATATTAAACCTCGCGATATTATCACACAAGATGCGATTGATGATGCTTTTGCTCTTGATATGGCCATGGGAGGTTCTACTAATACTGTTCTTCATACCCTTGCAATTGCAAATGAAGCAGGTATTGACTACGACTTAGAACGTATTAATGAAATTGCTAAAAAAACACCTTACCTTTCTAAAATTGCACCTAGTTCTTCTTATTCTATGCATGATGTTCATGAAGCAGGTGGCGTGCCAGCTATCATAAATGAATTAATGAAAAAGGATGGTACTTTACATCCAGATAGATTAACAGTTACGGGTAAATCCTTGAGAGAAAATAATGAAGGTAAAAACATCAAAAATTTTGAAGTTATTCATCCTCTTGAAACCCCTTATGATAAGCAAGGTGGATTATCTGTCTTATTCGGAAACCTCGCACCTAAAGGAGCGGTAATCAAGGTCGGTGGAGTTGATCCTTCAATTAAAGTATTTACAGGAAAGGCAATTTGTTTCAACTCTCATGATGAAGCTGTTGAAGCCATTGATAATCATACAGTAAGAGAGGGACATGTTGTTGTTATTAGATATGAGGGACCTAAGGGAGGTCCTGGAATGCCAGAAATGCTAGCCCCTACGTCTTCCATAGTGGGCAGAGGATTAGGTAAAGATGTTGCATTAATTACGGACGGTAGATTTTCGGGTGCAACTAGAGGTATTGCAGTTGGACACATTTCACCTGAAGCCGCTTCAGGTGGACCCATTGGCTTAATAAGAGATGGTGATAAAATTACGATTGATCTAATCAATAGAACTCTAAACGTAGATCAATCTGAAGAAGAACTGTATCGTCGTAAAAATCAGCTTGAACCATTTAAAGCAAAGGTTAAAACAGGCTACTTAGCTAGATATACTAGTTTAGTCACAAGCGCTAATACTGGTGGTATTATGCAAGTTCCGGAAAACCTTATTTAATTAGGAGATGATTAAAATGTCAAATCAAAAATCAATGGTTTCGCCTCACCCTTCTGTGCATCAAACAAAGAATTCACAACCCTTAATAACACGCAGTGGTTCTCAATTATTAGTTGAAGCACTTCAGCAAGAAGATGTAGATTTTATCTTCGGTTATCCTGGTGGTGCTGTCTTACCTTTATACGATACATTTTATGACGGGAAAATCAAACATATTCTTGCCCGTCATGAACAAGGTGCTACACATGCTGCTGAAGGATATGCGCGTGTCTCTGGTAAAACAGGAGTCGTTGTTGTAACAAGCGGACCTGGTGCAACAAATGCCATTACGGGTATTACTGATGCATTTAGTGACTCTTTACCACTAGTCGTTTTTACTGGTCAAGTTGCTACACCTGGTATAGGTAAAGATGCTTTCCAAGAAGCTGATTTACTCTCGATGACCACACCTATTACAAAACACAATTATCAAGTTAAAAAGATCGAAGACATTCCAAGAATTGTTCATGAAGCCTTTCATTTAGCGAACACTGGAAGAAAAGGCCCTGTAGTGATTGATTTTCCTAAAGATATGGGTGTTCTTAAAACTGATGTTGAACTTACGCAAGAAATTAATATTCCTGGCTATGAAGTTAATAGTAACCCTAATAAAGAGGATATTAATAGGTTAATATATATGATTAAAGAAGCTAAGAAACCTCTTATTCTTGCAGGTGCTGGTATTAATCACTCTAAATCTAATCATTTATTGACAGAATTTGTGACAAAACATCAAATCCCTACTGTCACAACTCTCCTTGGACTTGGAGCAATACCTTATCATCACCCCTTATTTTTAGGTATGGGTGGCATGCATGGATCTTATGCAAGTAATATGGCATTAACAAATTGTGATTTACTTATCAACTTAGGTAGTCGATTCGATGATCGTCTTGCAAGTAAGCCTGATGAATTCGCACCAAATGCAAAAGTTGTACATGTCGATATCGACCCTTCTGAAATAAATAAAGTTATTAATACAGATTTAGGTATAGTCGCTGATTGCAAACTTGTGCTTGAGAATTTATGCCATGAGCAAGTTTTAACATCCACCCACGAAGAATGGAACGATTATTGTATTAATAACAAAAGTAAATATCCATTTAAATATGATGATAATGATAAAACATTTTGTAAACCACAAAAAGCAATTGAATATATTGGTAAAGTTACCAATGGAAATGCAATTGTGACAACTGACGTAGGACAACACCAAATGTGGACAGCACAATTCTACCCATTTAAAAATTATGGCCAATGGGTAACAAGTGGCGGTTTAGGTACTATGGGATTTGGAATTCCATCAGCAATAGGAGCACAATTAGCTGAACCTGAGAAAACAGTTGTTTGTTTTGTAGGAGATGGTGGTTTTCAAATGACGAACCAAGAAATGGCTTTACTTCCAGAATATGAACTTAATGTCAAAATAGTACTTATTAATAATGGAACTTTAGGTATGGTCAAACAATGGCAAGATAAATTCTTTAATAAACGATTTTCTCATTCTGTATTTAATGATCAACCTAATTTTATGAAAATGGCGGAAGCTTATGGCGTTAAGGGATTCTTGATAGATTCTCCTGATAAATTAGAATCTTCAATTGATGAAGCATTTGCATATCATGGACCGGCACTCATTGAAGTTAGAATCTCACCTGTAGAACCAGTTAATCCAATGGTACCTAGTGGCAAATCAAATCATGAAATGGAGGGTTACTAATGGAACGAACAATTCATTTTACATTAGTTGATCAAGTGAGTACTTTGAACAGAATTACTAGCGCCTTCGTTCGCTTACAATGTAATATTGATGAACTTCATGTTAAACATTCAGACAAAGAAGGAATTTCTAATATGAAACTTAAAGTCAATATTAAAGATGATGATACTTTTAAAATTGTTCTTAAAAAACTATCACAACAAGTAAATGTACTAAGTGTAAAAAGTGAGTAAATGTTTTGATGCGCTAGTTAAAATGAAAAATCAACTAAACATAACTAACATCATACACTTTTTACGCACATATTATTTTGAAAATTCAGAACTTTCGATAAAATGACTGGAGGAATTTATTATGACAAAAGTATATTACGATGAAACAGTAACTCAAGATGCATTACAAGGTAAAAAAATTGCTGTCATTGGTTATGGCTCACAAGGACATGCACATGCACAAAATTTAAAGGACAATGGTTATGATGTAGTCATTGGTCTACGTCCAGGACGATCATTTAATAAAGCTAAAGAAGATGGATTTGATGTTTATACGGTAAGTGATGCTACACAACAAGCTGATGTAGTGATGGTACTATTGCCTGATGAAATTCAAGGTAAAGTATATAACGAGGAAATTAAACCACATTTAGAAAAAGGAAATGCTTTAGCATTCGCACACGGTTTTAATATCCACTTCAGTGTTATCGAACCACCTAGTGATGTCGATGTCTTTTTAGTAGCACCTAAAGGACCAGGTCATTTAGTTAGACGTACATTTGTTGAAGGAAGTGCCGTACCAGCATTATTTGGTGTTCAACAAGATGCTACAGGCCAAGCAAGAAACATTGCTTTAAGCTACGCAAAAGGCATTGGTGCTACTCGTGCCGGGGTCATTGAAACGACATTTAAAGAAGAAACTGAAACAGATTTATTCGGTGAACAAGCTGTTCTTTGTGGAGGAGTTTCCAAATTAATTCAGAGTGGTTTCGAAACACTTGTAGAAGCAGGTTACCAACCTGAATTAGCTTATTTTGAAGTCTTACACGAAATGAAATTAATTGTTGATTTAATGTATGAAGGCGGAATGGAAAACGTTCGTTATTCTATCTCTAACACTGCTGAATTTGGCGACTATGTTTCTGGACCAAGAGTAATTACACCTGATGTTAAAGAAAATATGAAAAAAGTACTTGAAGATATTCAAAATGGTAACTTTAGCCGTAGATTTGTTGAAGATAACAAAAATGGCTTTAAAGAATTCTATCAATTACGTGAAGATCAACATGGTCATCAAATTGAACAAGTTGGACGTGAATTAAGAGAAATGATGCCATTCATTAAATCTAAAAGTATTGAAAAATAACAACAGTAGAGGGGTGTTTTTAATGGAAGAACATATTCAAATTTTTGATACAACACTTAGAGATGGTGAACAAACGCCAGGAGTCAATTTTAGCTTTGATGAAAGATTGAAAATTGCCAAGCAACTAGAAAAATGGGGAGTAGATGTACTAGAAGCAGGTTTTCCTGCTTCTAGTACTGGTAGCTTTAAATCAGTAGAAGCTATAGCCAAAACTTTGACTACAACAGCAGTGTGTGGATTAGCTAGATGTAAAAAATCTGATATTGATGCTGTATATGAAGCCACTAAAGAAGCTGTAAAACCTCAAGTACATGTATTCATTGCAACCTCCCCTATTCATTTAGAACATAAATTAAAAATGACTCAAGATGAAGTTTTAACTTCAATCAAAGAACACGTTTCTTATGCTAAACAATTTTTTGAAGTCGTACAATTCTCTCCAGAGGATGCAACAAGAACTGAAATTCCATTTTTAATTGAATGTGTTCAAACTGCGATTAACGCAGGAGCCACAATTATCAACATCCCTGATACAGTTGGATTTAGTTATCCTACTGAGTATGGTGAAATTTTTAAGCAATTAACACAGGCCGTTAAGTCAAATTCTAAAATTATCTTTAGTGCACATTGTCATGATGATCTTGGAATGGCAGTTGCTAATAGTTTAGCAGCTATTGAAGGTGGAGCTAGACGTATTGAAGGTACAGTGAACGGTATTGGTGAAAGAGCAGGAAATGCCGCACTTGAAGAAGTTGCTTTAGCTTTATATGTAAGGAAGGACCACTATGGTCTTGAATCTCAAATTAACCTTAAAGAAACTAAGAAAACATCTGACTTAATTTCAAGATATGCTGGTATCCGTGTACCTAGAAATAAAGCTATAGTCGGTCAAAATGCATTTAGTCATGAATCCGGAATTCACCAAGACGGTGTGCTTAAACATCGTGAAACCTATGAAATCATGACACCTCAACTCGTAGGTGTAAATACTACAGAATTGCCATTAGGTAAATTGTCTGGTAAACATGCATTTGCCGAAAAGCTTAAATCTCTAGGGTATGAAATTAAATTGGAAGATCAAGTTACATTATTTAAACAATTTAAAGAAATTGCAGATAAGAAAAAAAATGTATCCGATAGAGATATTCATGCAATTATACATGGCTCTGAACATGAACACAATGCTATTTTTCAACTTGATAACTTACAACTTCAATACGTATCTAAAGGTCTACAAAGTGCAGTAGTAGTTATAAAGGAAAGAAACGGACAAGTTAAACAAGATTCAAGTATTGGAACGGGGTCAATTGTTGCAATTTATAATGCTGTTGACCGAATTTTCAAGAAAGACGCAGAATTGATTGATTATCGTATTGATTCTGTAACAGAAGGTACTGATGCTCAAGCAGAAGTACATGTACGAATCATTATTAATCATATTGAAGTGACTGGCATAGGTATAGACCACGATATATTAAAAGCCTCATGTAAAGCATATATCGATGCTCATGCTAAATATATTTCAGAATATGAGTTGAAAGAAGGTATCCGTACATGAGTTATAAAATAGTTGCCTTACCTGGAGATGGTATAGGACCAGAGATTCTATCTGGTACATTAGAACTTTTAAAATTAATAAGTGAAAAATATCATTTTGAATACCATTTGGAAAGTCATCATTTTGGAGGTATCTCAATAGATAATTATGGTACACCTTTAACTAATGAAGCATTACAATCATGTAAAAATGCAGATGCTATATTATTAGGCGCGATTGGAGGGCCTAAATGGACAGACCCAAATAATCGTCCAGAACACGGTTTGTTAAAACTGAGAAAATCCTTAAATTTATTTGCTAATATTCGCCCTACATTTGTAACTAAAGGGGCTAGTCATCTTTCACCACTAAAACAAGATATTGTAGAAGGCACCGATTTAGTTATTGTAAGAGAATTAACGAGCGGTATTTATTTTGGTGAACCAAGCTATGTTAAAAAAAACGAAGCTTTAGACTCATTAAAATATTCAAGTCAAGAAATTGAACGTATTGTGAGAATCGCTTTTAATCTTGCAAACCGTAGACGTAAAAAATTAACATCTGTTGATAAGGAAAACGTTCTATCCTCTAGTAAGTTATGGCGACAAATAGTAAATGATGTAAAAAAGGATTTTCCAGAAGTAGAAGTTAATCATATGCTAGTTGATGCTTGTAGTATGCATCTTATCACCCAACCTACGCAATTTGATGTGATTGTAACAGAGAATCTTTTCGGAGATATCTTAAGTGATGAAGCATCTGTTATACCAGGCTCTCTAGGTCTTTCTCCTTCAGCTAGTTTTGGTCAAACAGGTACACGTCTGTATGAACCAATTCATGGTTCAGCTCCAGATATAGCTAATGAAGATAAAGCGAATCCATTTGGTATGGTTCTCTCTTTAGCACTTTGCTTAAGAGAAAGTTTAAATCAAATTGATGCGGCTAACGAACTTGAGTCAATTGTTTACTCGTTTATTCAATCTAATAAGACAACTGCAGATTTAGGTGGACAATATCGAACTTCAGAAATTTTTAAGTTGCTTAAAGAAAAATATTTATAAGAGGAGGAGAAAATTATGGGTCAAACACTTTTTGATAAAGTATGGAAAAAACATGTGCTTCATGGAAAAGAAGGTGAACCACAATTATTGTATATTGATTTACATCTCATTCATGAAGTTACTTCTCCTCAAGCGTTTGAAGGACTTAGAATACAAAATCGTAAACTTAGAAGACCTGATCTAACCTTTGCAACTTTAGATCATAACGTTCCCACAATTGATATTTTTAATATAAAAGATGAAATTGCCTATAAACAAATTACAACTTTACAACAAAATGCTAAAGACTTTGGCGTACATATTTTTGATATGGGTTCTGACGAACAAGGTATCGTACATATGGTTGGACCAGAAACTGGATTAACACAACCAGGAAAAACTATTGTTTGTGGAGATTCCCATACTGCTACACATGGCGCATTTGGTGCTATCGCATTGGGGATAGGAACAAGCGAGGTTGAACATGTATTTGCTACACAAACATTATGGCAAACAAAACCTAAAAATTTGAAAATTAATATAAATGGTTCTTTACCACCTGGAGTTTATGCTAAAGACATTATTTTATATTTAATCAATCAATATGGTGTAGATTTCGGTACTGGTTATGCGCTTGAATTTACAGGGGAAACTATAAAAAATTTATCCATGGAAGCACGTATGACGATTTGTAATATGGCTATTGAAGCCGGAGCAAAGTATGGTTTAATGCAACCTGATGAAACAACATTTGATTACGTAAAAGGTCGTCCTTATGCTACTGATTTTGATAGTTCTATGGAGTGGTGGAAAGAACTTTATTCTGATGATGATGCCTATTTTGATAAAGTTATTGAACTTGATGTAACAAATTTAGAACCTCAAGTAACTTGGGGAACTAACCCAGAAATGGGAGTTAGTTTTAGTAATCCATTCCCAGAAATTAAAAATGCAAATGACCAACGTGCTTATGACTATATGGGACTTCACCCAGGTCAAAAAGCCGAAGATATAAAATTAGGTTACGTTTTTTTAGGTTCATGCACGAATGCAAGATTATCTGATCTTATTGAAGCAAGTCATATTATTAAAGGACAACAAGTACATCCAAATATTACTGCTATTGTGGTTCCGGGTTCAAGAACTGTTAAGAAGGAAGCTGAAGCTCTGGGGCTAGATAAATTATTTAAAGATGCTGGATTTGAGTGGCGTGAACCAGGTTGTTCTATGTGCTTAGGTATGAATCCAGATCAAGTTCCAGAAGGAGTACATTGTGCCTCCACGAGTAATCGCAATTTTGAAGGAAGACAAGGCAAAGGCGCTCGTACACATTTGGTATCTCCTGCTATGGCAGCAGCTGCTGCGATTAATGGTAAATTCATTGATGTTAGAAAGGTGGTAGTGTAATTGGAAATCAAACCGATAACAATATATACTGGAAAAACTGTCCCCCTTTTTTATGACAATATAGATACTGACCAAATCATTCCTAAAGTGCATCTTAAGCGGGTCTCTAAATCAGGCTTTGGACCTTTTGCTTTTGATGAATGGCGTTACTTACCTGATGGTAGTGATAATCCTGATTTTAATCCTAATAAACCTGAATATCATGGTGCGTCAATTCTCATTACTGGAGATAACTTTGGTTGTGGTTCTAGCCGTGAGCATGCAGCGTGGGCCTTAAAAGATTATGGTTTTAACATTATTATTGCAGGAAGTTTTAGTGATATCTTTTACATGAATTGTACTAAAAACGCAATGTTACCCATATGTTTAAACCAGAAAGAACGAGAACATTTAGCTCAATTTGATGAAATAACTGTTGATTTACCTAATCAAACAGTGTCTACGGAGTCTCAGTCTTTTCATTTTGATATAGATGAAACCTGGAAAAATAAATTAATCCATGGCTTAGACGATATTGCTATTACTTTACAATTTGAAAATTTAATAGAAAAATATGAAAAAACTTTTTAAAGGTGTGAAAGACAGTGACAGTAAGAACTAAAGTTTCGACAAAAGATATAGATGAAGCATATTTACGTCTGAAAAATATAGTAAAAGAAACTCCCTTACAATTCGATCATTACTTATCTCAAAAATATAATTGTGATGTTTATTTAAAAAGAGAAGATTTACAGTGGGTACGATCCTTTAAATTAAGAGGTGCTTATAATGCTATATCAGTATTATCCAATGAAGAAAAAAATAAAGGTATTACTTGCGCAAGTGCTGGAAATCATGCTCAAGGTGTTGCTTATACTGCAAAAAAACTCAATTTAAAGGCTGTTATTTTCATGCCAGTAACTACACCACGGCAAAAAATCAATCAAGTCAAATTCTTCGGGGATAATAACGTAGAAATAGTACTAATTGGCGATACATTTGATCACTGCTTAGCACAAGCTTTAAACTATACGAAGCAACATAAAATGAATTTCATTGATCCATTTAATAATGTATATACTATTGCAGGACAAGGCACTATAGCTAAGGAAATATTAAATCAAGCTGAAAAAGAGGATAATACATTTGATTATGTATTTGCTGCTATAGGTGGTGGCGGTCTTATTTCAGGAGTGAGCACATATTTTAAGACACATTCCCCCCACACTAAAATTATCGGTGTTGAACCAACTGGTGCCAGTAGTATGTATCAATCAGTCATTATCAACCATAGTATAGTTACTTTAGAAAATATTGATAAGTTTGTTGATGGAGCTTCAGTAGCAAGAGTTGGTGATATTACTTTTGAAATTGCGAAAGATAAAGTGGATGATTACGTTCAAGTTGACGAAGGAGCTGTTTGCTCCACAATTCTGGATATGTACTCTAAACAAGCGATTGTTGCTGAACCAGCTGGTGCTTTAAGTGTAAGTGCCTTAGAGCAGTATAAAAAGCAGATTGAAAATAAAACAATTGTTTGCATAGTAAGTGGAGGCAACAATGATATTAATCGTATGAAAGAAATAGAAGAGCGTTCTCTTCTATTTGAAGAAATGAAACATTACTTTATTTTAAATTTCCCACAAAGACCTGGTGCTTTAAGAGAATTCGTTAATGATGTCCTCGGACCTCAAGACGATATTACAAAATTTGAATATTTAAAGAAAACATCACAAAACACTGGAACTGTTATTATAGGTATACAGCTGAAACATCATGATGATCTCATTCAGTTAAAAGATCGTGTATGTCAATTTGATCCTTCTAATATTTATATCAATGAAAATAAAATGTTATATTCATTGCTTATTTAAACTAATTTTATATCCAAGTCTCAAGACGACGAGTATATTATTAATTCGTCGTCTTCATTTTAGTGTCTTACTGTAGAATGTCAGTTTAATTCCTCGGTTAAGAAGCTTTATCCATTTGAGATAAGCGCTCGCCTCTTGTTTCATTTTCAACTCTTGTTGATCCTTGTAGCTCGAATAATTTCATTGCTCTCGCTCCCTAATTCATGAGTTCAAAACGCTTTCTCTTCGTCGAGATCCTTACTTCTCATATCAAACACTTTCTTCTTAAAACTATTTTTGCATAAAAAAAAAGACCTTTCGGTCTCGATTAGGCTCATCGCAT
>NZ_KV834744.1:0-5246 GCF_001837945.1 Staphylococcus sp. HMSC077D08
GGCTATTTTGCTAGGAATTATGTCCCAGGCTCAACTATTTAAATTATTTAATTACATCGTAACCTTGATCTTCAATAGCTTCTTTAAAGTCGTTGAAAGCTACTTGATTTTCATCAAATTCAACTTCCACATTCCCATTCGCCAAGCTTACTTCTGAAGATGTTACACCATCTAATCCATTTAATGCTTTTTCAATTGAATGCTTGCAATGGTCACAGCTCATACCTTCTACATTAATAACTTCGTTAGTCAATGTTGTCACCTCCTTTCAAGAAATATAAGATTCTTATAATTTCATACGTTTTAGACGTAAAGCGTTTGTGACAACACTTACAGAACTTAAAGCCATTGCTGCTCCCGCAACCCAAGGTGCTAGCAGACCAATTGCTGCTATAGGGATACCTGCAACATTGTAACCAAACGCCCAAAATAGATTTTGGCGAATATTACGAATTGTAGATTTACTTGCTTTTATTGCTTTTGGAATTAATAAAAGGTCTCCTCCTAAAATAGTTATATCAGCAGCTTCGATTGCAACTTCTGTACCTGTACCAATGGCAATACCAATATCTGCTTTAACTAGTGCTGGAGCATCATTGACACCATCTCCAACCATAGCTACTTTTTTACCTTCAGATTGAATTTCTGCTACTTTAGAAGCTTTTTCTTCTGGTAAAACCTCTGCAATAATCGTGTCTATACCAACTTGTTTTGCTATTGCTTGTGCGGTACGTTTGTTATCACCAGTTAACATAGCAACTTCAATACCTAATTCATGAAGTTTTTGAATAGCTTGTTGGGCAGTATCTTTAACTGTATCAGCTACAGCGACAACCCCTCTCAATTCGTTATCTACGCTTATAAGCATTGCAGTTTTTCCTTCTTTTTCAAATTGAGCGAGATTTGTTTCAGCTTCATTAGTTTGGATTCCTTTTTCACTCATTAGTTTTCGATTTCCGACAAAAAGTTCTTTACCATCAATTGTTGCATTTATACCGCGCCCTGGTATAGCTTCAAAATGGTCTACTTCTAAAAATTCTAATGATTTTTCTTTAGCATAACTTACGATAGCTTCAGCTAGTGGGTGTTCAGAACCTTTTTCTGCACTAGCTAACAATTGTAATGTTTGATCATCTCCACTAAAATCAGTGACTTCAGGTGTGCCATTTGTTATAGTGCCAGTTTTATCTAAAACAACTGTATTAATAGCGTGTGTACCTTCAATGTGTTCTCCACCTTTAAATAGAATGCCATTTTCAGCAGCTTTTCCGGTACCCACCATTATAGAAGTAGGCGTAGCTAAGCCTAACGCACAAGGACAAGCGATAACTAATACTGCTATTGCAGCAACTAAGGCTGGTTCAAATTGTCCCGGCTGAACTAATGAAATCCATATAATAAATGTGAAAATCGCGATACCTACAACGATAGGTACAAAATATCCAGAAATAATATCTGCTAGTCTTTGTATTGGCGCTTTAGAACCTTGCGCTTCTTCGACAACTTTAACAATGGAGGCAAGAGCTGTATCTTTACCAACTTTTGTTGCTTCAACAGTAATTGCTCCATTTTTATTCATTGTTGATCCTATAACATTATCATTTTGCATTTTTTCAACAGGAATAGATTCACCTGTCAACATTGACTCGTCAATTGAAGTCATACCTTTAATTATTTTGCCATCTACTGGTATTTTTTCTCCTGGTTTGATAACTAAATAGTCTCCTTCTTTTACCTCACTTAAAGGAACCATAGTCTCTTCACCGTTGCGTAATATACGTGCTTCTTTAGCTTGTAAATTCAACAATTTACTTAACGCATTTGTTGTTTGTGTTTTAGCACGTGCTTCTAAATACTTTCCGAAAAGAATTAAAGTAATTAATACAGCACTTGTTTCAAAATATAGGTGTGGCTCATAATTTGTATTAATTAACCACTTAATCGATTCATAAATACTATAAAAGAAGGCTGCGCTTGTACCTAAAGCGACAAGAACATCCATATTTGCTGACCCATTACGAAGGTTTTTATAAGCGCCTACATAAAATTGCCAACCAATAACAAATTGAACAGGCGTTGCTAATACAAATTGGAACCACGGGTTCATAAATATATGTGGTATTTGAATACCAAATAAATGAACGAACATTGTCATTAACAATGGAGCTGCTAAAACAGCTGAAACAACTAATTTAATTAACTGTCGTTTTAATTGTTTTTCTTTTTGGGAACTTTTTTCTGATGCTTCTTTTTTAGGTTGTGCCTCATACCCTAGGTTTTTAATACGTTGTTGAAATTCATCTACAGACGTCATATCAGGGTTGTATTCTACAGTAGCACTTTCTGTGGTTAAATTAACTGTAGCCTTATTTACACCTGAGATTCGATTTAAAACTTTTTCGATTTTATTCGAACAAGCTGCACACGTCATTCCCATTACATCGAGATCCACTTTTTCGGTTAAAACTCCATAACCTGTTTTTTGAATTGTATTTGCAATATCTTCTAATGATGTAACATTGGGGTTATATTCAATTGTAGCTTTCTCTGTAGAAGGATTTACATTAGCGTTAACTTCATCTAATTTATTTAGATTTTTTTCTACTTTATTCGAGCAAGCTGCACATGTCATGCCTGTGATACCTAATGAGGTTTTTTTAATATTTTCACTCAATTATTTCTTTCCTCCTATTTTGAAAATTGTTTTAATACAACCATCAATTCTTTGATACTTTCTTCTCCGTTGCCATTTTTAATACCTTCACTTACACAATTAGATATATGGTCTTCAGTTACTATAAAACCCACTTGTTTTAGGGCTGATTGTATTGCTGTTATTTGTACTAGTACATCTATACAATATCTATCTTCTGCTATCATTGATTGTAAACCGCGCATTTGTCCTTCTAATCTTTTGAGTCTATTGAGCAATGCGTCATTGTTTTTAACAGTAGTAGTGTTCAATTTCACCCCTCCTCATATACCCTAACGGGGTATCTCTTGTTGGAATCTATATTATACCCCTAGTAGGTATAAGTCAATACAAAAGTTTCATATAAAAAATTAATATTTATAGTTTGTTTTAAGAGGTACACTTGTATAAAATGTATGCTAAAACTTATATTAGGAGAGATATATTTGGATAAAAATATACAACTTGAGCTTTACACAAGACCTACATGCTCTGATTGCCAAGAATCAAAAAGGTATTTAAACTCTCAAGAGATTAGTTATAGTCATAAAGATGTAAGTCAAAATTTGGACTTAGAAGAAGAAATGAAAAAAATATCAGGCAACCGAATTGTTCCCTTATTTGTTTTTTATAAAAAAATTTTTTGGGGTAAAAAAAAGTTGTTTAAATATTACGTGGGATTTGAAAATAACAAAAAAGATATATTAAATATATTGGAATAATTAAATAAACAGCCATTATTAAAAAATAATGGCTGTTTATTTAATGATGATGTTGACTGTCTTCTTCTTTCACGATACAAAACAATTTTTCACTATGATTATTGTTAGAAGTTTCAGTCTGTATTGTGACATGTTGAATATTTTGATGATTGAGTTCATGTTCTATACGTTTAAGTAAAAACTCATTTTCAGTAATGGTCATTGTATCTTCTACAACAATATGACAAGATAACGCGTTTAATCCGCTAGTTACTGACCAAACATGAAAGTCATGAATATTTTTAACTTCTTTGAATTTTTTAATAGTTTTAATAATGTCTTTTGTATTTATATTGCTTGGTGCTCCCTCCATTAATACATGAAGACTTGATTTTGTTACATAAAAGCCGCTACGTAGTACTAAAATTGCTACAATCACACTTGCTAAAGGATCCGCCCACCCCCATCTAAAAAATATAATGAGAAGGGCTGCTATAACTGCACCTATAGATCCAAGCATGTCGCTTATTACATGCAAATATGCTCCACGCATATTTAAGTTTTCTTCTACATCGCTCCCGCGCAGCATTATCCAAGCCACAATAATATTAATAAACAAGCCTACCAAGGCGATAATTAACATGCCTGTAGAAGCTACCTCAGGGGGGTTTTTAAATCTCTCAATAGCTTCATAAAAAATATAGATAGCTATTAACATCAAAGTAATACCATTAAGTACAGCTGCTAGTATTTCAAACCTTTTGTAGCCAAAAGTTTTATTTGTATTAGCTTGCTTCGCTCCTAAAGTAAATGCAATTAAAGCAATACCTAAAGAAATAGAATCACTTAACATATGACCAGCATCTGAAATTAACGCAAGACTGTTAGTAAAGAAACCACCTAACCCTTCTACAATCATGTAACTTGTAATAATAATAAAACTAATTAATAAAGTCTTTTTGTTCGCGCCATGTGTATGATTATGATTGTGATCGTTTTCCATTTAATCCCTCCTCTTTTTAATGATGAAAAATATTTTCTATAATTTGAATTTTTGTTTTTATAACTATAGAGTTAAAAAATATAAAATTTCAATTAATGTTTTGTTACTCGAAGAAAATCATACTAACTTATGAATATATGCTCATATATTCATAAGTTAGTATGATTTTTATCCTTTGTCAATATAGAAATGCTTTGTATTTTGTATATTAAATAAAAACCCTACTTTGCTTTGGACAGTAGTGGGATTTTTGCATATGATAAACCACACTTCACTTGCTAAATATTAACTATATTATAATTAACAAGTGATAATTTCTTTTTAGAGAAAATAATGTATTCACGCCTTTAGGCGTGAATACATTATTTTTTTTTTGAATAGTTTAGAAAAGATAGATTGTTTTTGTTCATTTTTTTTGATGCTTTTGGAGTAATGATATCTTCTTTTGAATCTATATTATCAGTTTCTATTTTTTTGGTATTACTTAATATATTTTGGCTATTTAAATTCAAAGATTGTTCTTGTTTTAATGCAATTGTTAAATCGTCAATTTGTCGATTCTTTTGTCGAATTTCTGATTCTAAATGCTCTATGTATTTATCGATATAACTGCTATATTGGTTATTTAATGATTCTGTTTTGTTTGTCGATTTTTCATCAAATTTTGTCGATTCTTTTGTCGTTTTTTTATTTAAAATTGTTTTTAGATAATCTATTGTATTATCATCTATTAATGATTTGTTACCTACTTTGTTTACCTTCAAATTTGAAGGTAAACTTTTTAAATGATAATGAATTGTTTGTTTAGAGACATCTAAAGGTTCTGTTGCAAAGTAAAAAATATAGCTAA
>NZ_KV834745.1:0-3743 GCF_001837945.1 Staphylococcus sp. HMSC077D08
TTGTCAATGCAAATGAGCGTTTCTCACAGCGTTCTAAAACGCATATTAATCATCTATTATGAGATTTTAATAATAAAACAAGAAAAGAGAGGGTAAAAACTCCCTCTCTTTTCTTCTATATTCTTTTTCTCAAAAATGATCGGTTATGGTACTATTGTTATTTACTTTATTATAATACTTTAAAGAAATATTCAATATAAATTAGTGTATAGTTTTTAAGTTATATCATGAATAGATTGTCCTGTTAATTCCCATTTTTTATCTGATACATGTTTAACAAACCTTGTATCATGTGATGTAAACAAAATGATTCCAGGATATTTATTCATAAACATTTCTAATGCTTCTAATGTTTTAATATCTAAAAAATTAGTTGGTTCATCCAAAATTAACATATTCGCTTTCGTTGAAAATAATACTGCTAACGATAATTTCGTTCTTTCCCCACCACTCAAAACATTACAAGAACGCTCAAGTGCTTCATTTAAACCCAAGTTATTTAAAATAGCTCTACTGAATGATTCTGATGAATCCGTTTCATCCATTAAATATTGCAATAATGAAACGTCACGCATGTCTTCATAAGCAAGTTGACGATAGTATGCCATTTGCACTTTAGGAGAACAATCAATTCCCTCTATTTGGTGGTAAATAGCTTCAAGTAAAGTTGTCTTACCTACACCATTTGCACCTACGAGCGCTATATTTTTGCCATATGGTATTTGGAATCGTACTTGTGTTAGCAGTTTTTGACTTCCTTTAACCAATGTTAGATTTTGTGCAATGATTGGATAATTATTATGGATATCATAAATTTTATTTTGTGGAAAATTGAATTCATGATAACTTTGTGGTTTTTCAACTTCTTCCAAATGTTCCATTCTTTTTTCAATATGCTTAGCTTGTTTTTGAGCAGCCTTCTCAACCGTGCCTTTTTGTTTTGATGCACTTAAACGATCTGGTGCTATACTTTTATTTTTTTGTTTTGATGATGCTTGTGCCATTTGTTGCGCTTGATTTCGTTTAGCTTTACTGGCTTGGGACAATCTTTGTTTTTCACTTATATACTGTTCATATTTACGTTGTTGTTCTAACTGTTCTTGTTCATATTGATTTTGATACTGTGTGTAATTACCTTTAAACACTCTTATTGTGCCATCTTCTTGTATATCCCAAATTGTGTCAGCAATTTGGTCTATAAGTGCTCTATCGTGACTTACTATAATTAAAGTACCATAGTAATATTTTAAAATATTATTCAGATAATCTTTACCAATTTTATCCAAGTGATTTGTAGGTTCATCTAAAAGTAATATCGGACTATAATTTGATATGACATTAGCTAATTTATATTTTGCTTTTTCACCACCACTCATACTGTCGGTTGTATGCATAGGTATATGGAGTTCACTCATTAAACTACCGTCTAACGTGTTAAAATCATTTTCCACATCCATGTTAAGCTGTTCAAAATATTGAATTTCGCCATTCGTTTCAACTGTTCCAGATTCTGGTTTTGTTTTTTGAGCAATCATATTTAGTAATGTGGTTTTGCCAGTACCATTACCCCCAATAAGTGCTATTTTTTCAAATTGGTAAGCATAAAGATGATCGATGTTAAGTGATCGTAAATCTGTCAATTTATGATTGATTTGGTTAAATTTAATTGTATATTGTTCCATATTTATACACTCCTTGTATATTTAAAGGACGTGTACGCAAAAAATGAGACAGGCTACTCCCGTCTCATTCACATTACACTTTCAAACACTTAAAGAATTATTACGATGTTTTAGTATTTGAAAGCGTTTATTATTCCTATCGAAGGATAAAAAATGACATAAGTCATCCTATGAGTGTGTGTATTGCGGACAAGCCTTTTTGAATTAATTTAGTTTTGTATTCAAAAAGGTTTATTTGAGTCTCATAGAAGCTGTCATTTTAATCCTCCTTCATCGATAAAATAGTAATGTTAATATAACATTTTATTGGTTTTTTTACAATATATCTCTAAGTACAAAGATCATATAATAAAAGTATAAAATTACAATTTGAGATTGATTATACATCTTGTTAATTTAGAGTGTACTTATAAAATGCAGCACTTCATTTAATTTATATTTATGTATCTCAACATGTATTTAAATAATTTATTTTTTTATGATACATTAAGTTTGGATTTAAAATATATCTAAATAATTAAAAAGGAGATAATTGTATGGATGTTTTAACAGTAGAACATTTAACAAAAAAGATAGGTAATAAGACTATTCTCAAAGATATTTCTTTAAATTTAAAACGAGGACAGATTGTCGGTCTTGTTGGAGCAAATGGGGCAGGAAAAACATCTTTGATGAAAGTTATATTAGGCTACTCGATTTATCAAGAAGGTAACTTTGAAGTTATTGAAAATAAGCATAAAAAAAGTAACGTTGGTGCATTGATCGAAAATCCAGGAGTATATCCCTTTATGTCAGGCTATGACAATCTTAAACTACTAAATGAAACTAAAAATACTCAAGATATTGATACAATTGTCTCTCAACTTAAAATGGATGAGTATATACATAATAAAGCCAAAACATATTCCTTGGGTATGAAACAAAAATTAGGTATTGCAATAGCTTTCTTAAATCAACCCCAATTAATTATTTTAGATGAACCTATGAATGGGTTAGATCCTAGGGCTGTAAGAGATGTTAGAGAACTCATTGTAAAAAAAGCGGAAGAGGGCGTTACCTTTTTAATTTCTAGCCATATATTAAGTGAGTTAGTAAAAATCACCAATTCTATCCTTATCATTAACAAAGGTAAAATTGTTACTGAAACTACCGAAGAAGAATTAAACCAATATAAAGATAACGATTTAGAAAATGTATTATTAAGTATCATTGATAAGGAGGATCAATCGTAAAATGGGCACTTTAATTAAGCAAGAATGTTTTAAATTGTTTAAAAAGAAATCGACGTTTATTATACCAATTATCATTATGTTATTAATGGTTGTTCAAGCTATAATATCTAAAAACTATGATGATGTTTTTTCTCCACAATCATCTATTGAATCAGCATTTAGTGGTTTTTCATGGTTTATCTTTTTATTAATTATTCAAGCCAGCACCATTATTTCAATGGAGTTTTATCATGGTACAATTAAAAATCTTCTCTATCGAAAATATACGAGAACAAGCATTATTATTAGTAAAATTATTACATTAATACTTTTTTCACTACTGTATTTTATTGTTAGTATTGTTGTAGGAATTATTCTATGGGCTATTTTCTTCAACGATATCAATCTCCTTGAAAGTAAGGGTGATGCGTTATCGTTATTAAGTAAAATGTTATTAACTGGACTAGGTACATATGTTGGAACATGGTTAGTCTTAAGTATCACCTTATTAATTTCATGTGCAATGAAAAGTCCCGGTGTCTCTATTGCTGTCGGTATTGTATTGTATTTTGCCACTTCAATTTTGTCAGGGATATTAACAATTGTTGTAGATAAATGGGAATGGTTAAAATGGAACCCTATTAGTATGATGAATATTATGGTTCAAATTGTTGATAAAAACATGAAAAAATTCACAAAATTAGAACTGCATGAATTATTTATTGGTAATATTGTTTATATTATTATTTTCTTAATCATCGTAGTATTTGTCTTTAAAAAGAAAAATGTCTAATCTAACTCAACACACTTTATAATTTTGCATTCCTCTACTAACCAGTGTTATAATCTA
>NZ_KV834746.1:0-908 GCF_001837945.1 Staphylococcus sp. HMSC077D08
TGCATTCCTCTACTAACCAGTGTTATAATCTACTTAACTCCCGTAAGGGCGCACTTATACGTTTGTTCCAAACGCTAGTGTAGATCCGTCATCGACCTGCGTCGATTTTTAATTTTAAATTCAAAGAAACGGCTTGAGATATTCCGAGCAGTTATAAAAATTAATTTGTGTCGAATATCGCTACTACATTCTTGAAAAAGTGATGTAGATTTTTAGCCCATAACTTTTTTTATTTACATCGACGATACGGCGTCGAAGGAAAAATAAACAGACCGTACGAAAGAAAAAGCCAATCCACTTTGTCTGGGTTGGCTTTTATTTTTATATCCAAAGACGCACTTACACACCTAAAAAAGTGTCGTACTAAAACCAAAACTCATATGTGATAAGCTAATATCCTTATTTTGCATTTTAAGGGGTATTTTATATGTTTTTTTACATAAGCTCTTAAAACACAAATGAGAGCCAAATAAAGGTTCTGTATGGACTATGATTGCCTCATTCACTCTGTTTACATAACCAATGATTATCAGAAGTACGATCCACATAAAAAGCACGATAAGTTTTTAAACTTATCGTGTCCTTTTTAATTACAGTTAGTTACCAAACAAACGACTCCAAAACCCCTTTTTAGGTGATTCTTCCTCCCTATCATCAGGTTCACTCTTTATTGCTTCTGTTAGTTTAGCATCTTTTAGTAATTCATCTTCTTTTATACTTTTATTCTTATTCTTTTCAGAAATATCTTTATGCTCAGTTTCTGTTGGTTTTTTCTTTTCTTGTTGTTGAGCCCTATTTTGATTTCCCTCAGTAAATACTGCTTCTTGCATATTAACGTTTTGTTTATTATTAGTCTTCTCAATATCAAAAGAATAGTTAAGCTGTCTTTCTTCTTCTAATTGATTTTC
>NZ_KV834747.1:0-1692 GCF_001837945.1 Staphylococcus sp. HMSC077D08
CTTTTAAAACACCAAAATTTTGATTTGAACCCAAATCATGAGTTAAGAGCATAAGGGAAATTTGCCACCTTTTATAAAGGTAGGTCTGGCGAAGCCAGACATTTCAAAGGTTTCAGAGTCTTTCTTTTGGTGCCTAAATTTTGTGTTTGTACCCAAAATGTACCCCTATAAATTGTGCTTGTACCCAAAATGTTCCCCTACATATTGTATCTGTACCCATTTTGTACCCATTCTTTTTTACGACTTTTCAATAACAAACACTAGCTTTTTTAGTTAAAGCTCCCTATTTTTTTAGAGATAATTTTGTTTTCGAAGTGCCCAATTTCTGTAATTGAATGTTTTTTTCTTTATCAATTGTTTGAATTAAATTACCATCTTCAGCGTTATCTAAATTTAAAAGTTTATGTTTTTATTTAAGTAATTACACCGAAAATTAGTATACGTTTTCGATATAAAATTCATTCTAAGTCATTAACAATTTCTGCATTTTTTCAGGGGGTCTTGTTAAATAATCGAGCGAAATAATGGAATATTTTGATTAATTTTTGTAAGATTTATGCGCCGTTTTTTCATATGTTAGACAAGCGTAAAAACAAAAGTAGAGCGCGCATTTATGCTAAGAAATTTTAATAATGTTGTGAGTCTGCTTAACTAAATTTTAAGATGAATGTCGTATGGTGTGAGCGATTTAGTCGACAATTTTATAAGTTTGAAAATTGTTAAGAGCTTCAAAGATCAACGTTAATACATTAATTTCAATTCTAATTCTGTACTTATTTTACAGTTAATAAATTAAGTATTATTAAGCTAATAATAATTATTACGAGATTGATTAAGTTTATAAAAATCTTAAAGATTTTCTTGTCATTGTATTCTGGCCTTTTATATAGAAGCATGTAATACATAAACAAATTTGCTGTAAACATTTCGAATATTGAAGCTAAGATTCCAAAATGTATGTTCATAAAACCAGTTTGAATTAAAAAATATGAGAATGAAATTATTAAAAATAATAAGATTTCATAAATTAAAAGAATCATGATTTTTCTCCTATAAATTAAAGCTAAAGAAAACATAAATCATCATCAATTTTCTAATGTTTAAAGCGAAAATTACTAGGAAAGCTGTTAAACAAAATGATGCAAATTTTAGAGTATATAGGAGTAAAGAAAAGCATATTAGATTTTAAAAGGTATTAAAAAAGTATTATAGGTAAATAAGAATAAAATTAATAATGCTATTAAAAGTGAAATTGAAAATTTAATTTTAAGTGAGGTTCAAAAGAAGAATTGATTGTTGTTTGAATGATTGAGAAAAATTTGAAGTTACCTTTATTTTACTAAAATCAAGTTCGCTATTATTACTTTTTAATACTTATATAGACGTAAAACCACTTAGTAAAAGTCATCGTATATTATATGACAACAGGGAAAACTATTTATTGCTATATTTTCAGGAGATTAAGGAAATACTTTAAATTGTATATCGCATATAAATCTGTCATATAGTTATTAGTAAACTAGTTTAATAGTTTACTAATAAACTTATATACTAGTAAACAAGTAAATTTATTTACTTATAGTGATGTGTTTAATTACTATAATAAACTTGAAATATACTTATAAAGTATCTCTTTTGCCTCTAGATATTATAGAAATAGATCTCACTATCATTACATAAAATGACTTATCG
>NZ_KV834747.1:1792-3993 GCF_001837945.1 Staphylococcus sp. HMSC077D08
ATTATAACACTGGTTAGTAGAGGAATGCAAAAAGTAAATTTTATATAATAGATATAGGAAGTATAATATATGATAGGTGGTATTTATGACAAAAGAGAGAAAAGATACTATGGATAGTAAGTATAAAAAAGTCAATTGTGTAAATAAAATTAAAAAAATGCTCTTTTATGTATCATTAATCTGTTCTTGTTTCATTACATTTATTTTAGATAATGACTTTAAATATTTAATTATAGTACTCTACATAGTAGTATTAGTGTGTTTCTTTGCAATTGATACTATTTTAACAGTCTGGTTAATTCCTAAAGTAGAAAATATAAGAAAAACTCATTTACTATCGAATTCGTTTGGAATACCTTTAAATGATGAAAAAACTAAAGGTTACTATAATAATGAAAGTTCGCCATCTATATTTCGTTTAGGTTTAAATACTTTTGAGAATTCATTATTTTCTTTTGAAATTAGTAAAAAAATGTTACATAAAGAAAGATGTAAATCAATAATTTCTTTGATAACTTTGTTGTTTCTATTAATATTACGTTCAACTCATATAGAGTTACTTTTATTTATAGTACAGCTGTTATTTGGTACTAATATAATAATTAATTGGATAAAATTAGAAAAATATAAAATTGAAACAGAAAAAATTTATCAAAAATTTCGATATATATATCTTATAAATACAAAAGACGAAGGAAATTTTAACGAAAACTTATCTAAAATACTAGATGTTACTATTGAATATGAAATTCTTAAAGCTAGAATGGGAGTAATGCTTTCGACAAAAATATTTAATGAGATTAATAAAAAAACATCAGAAGAATGGGAAAGTATAAAAAAAGATCTGAAATTGAAATAAATAATTATCTTTATTTATAAAGGAGAGATTTAATGGTAAAGACAGTAGAAGCAGCTTTTGAAAAATTCTCAAAAGATTATGTGAAATTAGATAGAAATGAAACAAATAAAGCTTTAAAAAGTAGAGATTGGTTAGTACAACAAATAAAAACATTTCCAAATAAAGAAAAAACATTTCCGAATTTATATAGCGAAAAGAATATATATTTTGGTTCTTTTGCTCGAAAAACTAAAATTAAAGATTTAGATGACATAGACATAATGATTACATTGAGTGCAGAAAATGGAACTTATATTGAATATTCAGACAAAATTGAAATAATAGTTGAAGAGAATGCAGATATGTTAAAAAAATTATGTTTTGATGATTCAAATAGACTTAATTCTAGAAGAGTAATAAATAAATTTATTGAGTTATTGAAAAAGATACCACAATACGAATATTCAGACATAAAGAGAAATCAAGAAGCAGCCACTTTAAAATTAGCAACATATAAGTGGAACTTTGATATTGTTCCTTGTTTTTTTACTAAAAAAGATCTAAAAGGAAATACTCACTATTTAATACCTGATGGTAATGGCTATTGGAAAAAAACTGATCCTAGAATTGAGAAAAGTATAATTTCAGAATTAAATCAAATTAATGGTGGAAAATTATTAGATATAATACGTATTATTAAATATTGGAATAAAAATAGTATGGCACCTACAATGCCTTCTTATTTATTAGAGATAATAATATTAAATTATTATCAAGATAATAAAGAACTAAAACAACATATTAGTACGGAAATACCTAACATTTTAAATTTTATTCAAAAAGAAATTTATAATATGATTTTTTCTCCAGATAATCCAAAAGTTGATATTAATACTTTGTCTCAAGAGGAAAAATATAAAATATCTCAAAAAGCTAATGAACACTCTAAAATATCTCAAAAAGCCATAGATTTTGCATCAAATCTTGATAATAAAAAAGCAATAGATGAGTGGCGAAAAGTATTTGGTAAAGAATTCCCGTTATATGTCTAGTGATTATGAAAAGATAAATTCATTGCGCAAGTATGACAAAATATTTTAAAGTTAGTTTTGTTATTTTCAAGTACACCCTAATCATACAGATACAGTTGTTGAATTTATAGCAACTAAAACGTATGATTAGGGTGTATATTAATTGTGGAGTGAATATGAATGATTATAGGTTATGCAAGAGTATCTTCGACAGATCAAAATTTAGAGAGACAGATAGATAATTTGAAAACATTTGGCGTAGAGAAAATATTTACAGAGAAACAATCGGGAAAGTCAGTAGAAAATAGACCAGTATTTCAAGAAGCACTTAA
>NZ_KV834748.1:0-21431 GCF_001837945.1 Staphylococcus sp. HMSC077D08
GATCGTTATTAGGTTTTACTTGAGTGCCTTGATTAGTATTCCCAGGTGCAGTTGTACCAGGTTCAGTCACAGCTGGATTGTTTTCTTCAGGTTTCGGAGACACTTCTCCAGGTTTAGTAGCTCCGTTAATCTCGTCATTACCTTGTCCTGGTGTTACTGTTGCATTAGGTTGACCAGTTTGTTCTTCATTAGCATTTGGCGTACCAGTCACAGCTGGGTCATTATTAGGTTTTACTTGAGTACCATCATTAGGTGTGTTCTCAGTATTACCTGTTTGACCACTTGGTTTTTGATTTCCAGTTTCACCAGTTGTTGCTGTAGTACCTTGGTTACTTGTAGGTTTAATTTGTGTACCTTGATCGTCTGCTGTGTTTGGCTTACCGGTAGGCGTAGAATCTCCAGACGGTTTTACTTGTCCAGCTTGTTCACCAGTAGTTACAGCAGGTTGGCCTTCTGTATTATGAGTACCAGCATCAGCTTGAGGTGTATCATGACCTTGGCTAGAAGCATCATTACCAGGTTGAGCTACTGAAGTACCTTGAGGTCCATTGGGTTGCGCGGCATCTTGACCCGTCGTTGACGTAGCTGGTTTACCACCATTTTGTTCCCCACTAGTACCAGCTGCAGTTACTGCATTATCTTGATTATGATTTTCACCACCAGCTTGTGGTGTATTCTCAGCACCAGGAGTACCAGCACCAGCTTGAGGTGCATTATTTTCTTGATCAGCCGGATGTGTAATTGCAGCATTTTGGTCACCAGCATGATTTTCATTTGGTGCATCTTGACCTGTAGCACCAGGTTGACTTGCTGTATTGTGCGTATCCGCGCCTGCTTGTGGTCCTTCTTGTCCTTGATCTGCTCTAGCAGGCTGTCCACCTGTGTCAACTGTACCAGTAGTTACTCTTTCGAATTCTTCAGCATGAGCTTGTGTTTGTCCGAAAAATAAGAATGATCCTACGATAATCGAAGCAGTGCCCACTGTGAATTTTCTAATTGCGTAATGATTTTTTCTAGTAGGGAAATCTTTTGAAAATTTACTAGATTTTTTCATAATGTAATCTCTCCTTTGAATGTAGTTGTCTCAGTTGCGTTTGAGATTTTTTAAACTAGATTGAAATAAATCTATCTAAGTTTGTATTAGATGTCAATATATTAACATATTTTTCTAACTTCAAACAACTATATAAAATAATTATTGAATATTTTTTCTGTTTTCAAAACAATCATCATACGTGTTAAAATTAAAATCGCTTAAATGAAAGAACTACAAAATTGATTGATTTTCAAGGGACATATCAATTTTAAAGAATACATTATTATTGACTTTGAAAATGATACATATTCACTTACAATAGAATTATAAACTTTTGAAGATGGAGACATATTTTAATGGAACAAATTACTTCTGCTCAAAATAGTAAAATAAAAAATGCGAATAAATTAAAAAAGAAACGTGAAAGAGATAAAACAGGTCTTGCTTTAATAGAGGGGATTCATCTCATAGAAGAAGCTTATCAAAGTCAAATTGAAGTAATACAATTGTTTATCGTTGATCCCGATAGAATGTCATCTTCAATAGTTGATTATGCGAAAGAAGTGTATCAAATTAATCTAAAAGTTGCTGAAGCACTTTCCGGAACTGTTACACCTCAAGGTTTCTTTGCCATTATAAAAAAACCAACTTATGATAAGACACAAGCCAAACAAGTGTTATTAATTGACCGTATTCAAGATCCTGGTAATCTAGGAACTTTAATTAGGACAGCTGATGCTGCTGGATTAGATTTGATAGTTATGGAGAAGGGGACGGCTGACCCTTTTCAAGATAAGGTGATACGTGCTAGTCAAGGAAGTATTTTTCATATACCAGTCATTTTTGATGACATCAATAATTATATTCATCAATTTAATGGTCCAGTGTATGGTACGGCACTTGAAAACGCAGTGAGCTTCAATGATGTTGAAGCGCAAGCCAATTTTGCGCTTGTATTAGGTAATGAAGGAGAGGGTGTCAACCCAGATTTACTAAAAGAAACAACGCAAAATCTTACTATTCCTATTTATGGCAAAGCTGAGAGTTTAAATGTAGCTATTGCTGGAAGTATCTTAATGTATCAGCTGAAAGGTTGACCTTTGATGTTATCATCGACTATAATAATGAATGAAATTTCAAAATTACTATCGCTTTAACATATTAATAATAACCTATAAAAAGACATAAATTATTTAGAAAGTTGAAAAGGGAGAATGATCGAGACTGAAAGTCATTCCAACTTGTAATAATTTTTTCATCTTTTTGGTAACTTAAAGAAATTTAAGTCGGAATAGTCATTCCGTTATCAATAGATTTACAAGTGTATGCGCATGCATAAATTTGGGTGGTACCACGGAAAGCTTTCGTCCCTTTTGAACAGGGGATGAAAGCTTTTTTGTTATTAACAAGTGGCGGTATTGATTTGTAAATAATTGAAGGGACTATATAAGGAGGAATTCAGTCATGACTCAAAATGATCTAATGTCTGAGTTGAAGCAACAAGCTTTAGTTGATATTAATGAAGCAAATGATGCGCAAGCGTTACAAGAAGTAAAGGTGAAATATTTAGGTAAAAAAGGTTCTGTTAGCGCCTTAATGAAAAATATGAAAGATTTACCTAATGAAGAAAAACCTGCGTATGGTCAAAAGGTAAATGAATTAAGACAAACTATTCAGAGTGAATTAGATGAAAGACAAAAGCTAATCAAAGAAGAGAAATTAAATCAACAGCTTTCTGAAGAAACAATTGATGTCACATTGCCAAGTCGTCATATTGAAATAGGATCAAAGCATCCTTTAACACGTACAGTTGAAGAGATTGAAGACTTGTTCTTAGGGTTAGGTTATGAAATTGTTGATGGTTATGAAGTTGAACAGGATTACTATAATTTTGAAGCTTTAAATTTACCTAAATCGCATCCAGCACGTGATATGCAAGATAGCTTTTATATCACAGAAGAAATTTTAATGCGTACACATACTTCACCAGTACAAGCACGTACTATGGAAAAACGTAAAGGACAAGGACCAGTCAAAATTATTTGTCCTGGTAAAGTTTATCGACGTGACTCAGATGATGCAACGCATAGCCACCAATTTACACAAATTGAAGGTTTAGTAGTTGATAAAAATATTAAAATGAGCGATTTAAAAGGGACTTTAGAGTTAGTTGCCAAAAAATTATTCGGTGCAGATCGTGAGATTCGTTTACGCCCAAGTTATTTCCCGTTTACTGAACCATCAGTTGAAGTAGATGTATCATGTTTCAAATGTAAAGGACAGGGTTGTAATGTTTGTAAACACACAGGTTGGATTGAAATTTTAGGAGCAGGGATGGTTCACCCAAATGTATTAGAAATGGCCGGATTCGATTCTAAGGAATATTCTGGCTTCGCATTTGGTATGGGACCAGATCGAATTGCAATGTTAAAGTATGGTATTGAAGATATTCGTCACTTTTATACCAATGATGTCCGTTTCTTAGATCAATTTAAAGCTGTAGAAGATAGAGGTGAACAATAATGTTAATTTCAAACGAATGGCTAAAAGATTATGTGAATGTTGACCAGTCAGTTCAAGCGTTAGCAGAGAGAATTACAAGAACTGGAATTGAAGTCGATGATATTATTGACTATACAAAAGATATAAAAAAATTAGTAGTTGGACATATCTTGTCGAAGACGCCACATCCCAATGCCGATAAATTAAATATTTGTCAAGTAGACTTAGGTGAAGAAGAACCAATTCAAATTGTTTGTGGTGCACCAAATGTAGATGAAGGGCAACATGTGATTGTTGCTAAAGTTGGTGGTCGTTTACCTGGTGGAGTTAAAATTAAACGTGCCAAATTACGTGGCGAACGCTCTGAAGGTATGATTTGCTCATTACAAGAAATAGGTATTTCAAGTCATGTCACTCCTAAAAATTATGAGTCAGGTATATATGTATTTCCAGAAGCAGTAAAACCTGGAACAGATGCGCTAGAAGCACTATATCTTAATGACCAAGTGATGGAATTTGATTTAACACCTAATCGTGCTGATGCATTAAGTATGATAGGTACTGCGTATGAAGTCGCAGCTTTATATCAAACTAAAATGAATAAACCTCAGTTAACAAGCAATGAAAGTCAAGAGTCTGCTAAAGATGAACTAACAATAGAAGTTAAAAACGAAGATAAAGTACCTTACTATAGTGCACGTGTTGTTCATGACGTGACTATTGGTCCTTCTCCAGTATGGATGCAGTTCCGATTAATTAAAGCGGGAATACGTCCAATTAATAATGTGGTAGATATTTCCAATTATGTACTTTTAGAATATGGCCAACCTCTACACATGTTTGATCAAGAGCAAATTGGTTCGCAATCTATTGAAGTTAGACAGGCTAAAAAAGATGAGACAATGAGAACTTTAGATGGTGAAGAACGTCGATTGTTAGATACTGACATTGTCATTACAAATGGGAAAGACCCTATAGCATTAGGAGGTGTTATGGGAGGAGATTTCTCTGAAGTCACTGAACAAACACGACATGTTGTAGTAGAAGGGGCTATCTTTGATCCTGTATCTATTCGACATACATCACGCCGTTTAAATTTAAGAAGCGAATCATCGAGTCGATTTGAAAAGGGGATTGCAACTGAATTCGTCGATGAAGCTGTAGACAGAGCTTGTTATTTACTTGAAACATATGCTTCAGCAACAGTTTTAAAAGATCGAATTTCATATGGAGATTTAGGATCATTTGTGACTCCAATAAAAATCACTGCTGACAAAGTTAACCGTACAATTGGTTTTAATTTAACTGATGAAGAAATCATTGATATTTTTGAGCAATTAGGATTTAAAACTGAAAATAAAAATGGTGACATTATCGTGAATGTTCCATCAAGACGTAAAGATATTTCTATTAAAGAAGATTTAATAGAAGAAGTAGCACGTATATATGGATACGATGACATACCATCAACGCTACCTGTATTTAAAGATGTTACAAGTGGAGAACTAACAGATCGACAGTTTAAAACGCGTACTGTTAAAGAAACACTTGAGGGCGCTGGGCTAGACCAAGCTATTACTTATTCATTGGTATCAAAAAATCATGCTACAGATTTTGCATTACAAAATCGTTCTACAATTGAATTACTTATGCCTATGAGTGAAGCACATTCCACATTACGTCAAAGTTTATTGCCGCATTTAATTGATGCAGTATCATACAATGTTGCTCGTAAAAATACAAATGTTAAGTTATATGAAATCGGACGTGTCTTCTTTGGTAACGGTGAAGGTGAGTTACCAGATGAAGTAGAATACTTGAGCGGTATATTAACTGGAGACTTTGTTAATAACAAATGGCAAGGCAAGAAAGAGCCCGTTGATTTCTATTTAACTAAGGGTATTGTTGAACGTGTTGCTGAAAAGCTTAATCTTCAATTCGATTTTAGAGCTGGTCAAATAGATGGGTTACATCCAGGAAGAACAGCAATTGTGTCACTTAATGGTAAAGATATTGGCTTCATAGGTGAGCTACACCCTACGTTGGCTGCTAACAATGATTTAAAGCGCACGTATGTATTTGAACTTAATTATGATGCAATGATGGAAGTTTCTGTAGGATATATTAATTATGAGCCTATACCTAGATTTCCAGGTGTAACACGTGATATTGCATTAGAAGTTAATCATGAAGTTACTTCATCTGAATTGTTATCCATTATTCATGAGAATGGTGAAGATATTTTAAATGATACACTCGTATTTGATGTATACGAGGGTGAACATTTAGAAAAAGGGAAAAAATCTATTGCAATTAGACTTAGTTATCTAGATACAGAAAACACACTTACCGATGAACGTGTAAATGCTGTGCATGATAAAATTTTAGAAGCACTTAAAAAGCATGGTGCTATTATTAGATAATTATCATAAAGGACTTACGCATTAGTAATAAATACTAGTGCGTAAGTCCTTTTATTTATTGTATTTTTGATTTATTAGATGAATTGCCTTATCTCTGTTTTTAAAATGTTTTTTTGAAATAGTATCAAGTTGTTGAATATCATATTTTTGAATGACTTTAGCGGCAATTAAATCTACTTTATTACTTGCGCCTTTTGGGATTTCCATATGTAGTTTTTTAGAGATGTGGTCCATGTGTTTAACAAATGCATAGCGAGAAATAATGCTTGCTGTCGCGATTGCTAGTGATTTAGACTCACCTTTTGTTTCAAATTTTGTTTTGTCAGGAAAAGGTAATGCTGATAATGCGTAATGTTGATAAACTTCTCGTTTTGCAAATTGATCAATAACAATATAATCCAGTTGATCTTGCTCAATTTTTTGAATCACATTTTTGATAGCCTCATTATGTAAGACAGCTTTCATTTTAACTTGAGACCATCCTAGACTTTGTCGTTCGTTATACTTAACATTATCTAATGTTAATAAAGAATGCGGGATAAAGGTAATGAGCTGTTCTGCAAGATCGACGATTTTAGTATCGTTTAGTTTTTTTGAATCATCTACACCAAGTTCTTTTAAGATTTTGATATGTGATTGGCTCACATAAGCTGCACACACAGTCAATGGACCAAAATAGTCGCCACTGCCTGCTTCATCGCTACCAATACAATGAAAATGATTATATTGAATACTAGTTGTATTTGATGATGTATGTTTGCCAGTTGTTGATTGCTTATCTGGTAGCAATTGACTCACTACTTGCTCAGCATTCTTACCTTGAAACATTACTTTGCCAGAACTATAGATATTGATAACAGTATTTTGATATCTCGTACGAGCTTTCATACCTTGAGGCAACTTCGTCGTCTCAAAAGTAGTTTGAGCCATCAATGATTGAATTTCTTTTGACGTGAGTTTGTATACTACATTTCCCATTAATTGAATCCTCTCTTTTTTGTACTCTTTTATATTTTATCAAATTTTAATATTGAAGATAGTCTTAAATGATATTGTTGAATATGTCATCTGTATTATCTTTTAATAACAGACGTTTACATTGGTATTTACACTCATGTATAATATTTGATGATAAGTAAAATTATGTAAAATACTACAATTTACAATTTAATAAATTGGAATTTGAATAATTGTTTAAGTTAAAATCATTTTAATCCAAGGTCAGGAGAAATTAGTATGGGTGAATTTAAAAATAGAATAAATGTTACGATTAATGATCAACATTTCACAATCATTGGCGAAGATAGCCCTGAACATATTCGTTATGTAGCACATCTTGTTGATGAAAAAATGCAAGAATTAGGTCAAAAATCAGCAGGTTTAGATACAACTCGAAAAGCGATTTTAACATCTGTGAATATTATGCATGAGAAAGTTATTTTAGAAGAAGAGAACAGACGATTACAGCAAGAAATAAATCAATTAAAACAAAGAGATGAATAAATGCTCATTGATATAGTTGTTCTTATTATTATTTGTTACTTTATAGTGATAGGGTTTCGTAGAGGTATTTGGTTATCGATATTGCACTTTGCTTCTTCAATTGTATCTTTATTTATTGCGTCACAATATTATCAATCTATTGCGCAACGTTTAGTTGTTTTTGTGCCATTTCCTAAAACAGTGGCGTTTGATATTGTCTATACTATACCTTATGATCATTTGCAATACAGATTTGAAAAAGTGATAGCATTTATTATAATATTTGGTATGTGTAAGCTTATTTTGTATCTAGTTGTTGTTACATTTGATAATATAATAACGTATAAAAAGATACATTTAGTAAGTCGGATATCGAGTGTCGTTTTGAGTATCATAGCGGTTTTTATATATTTACAAATTGGACTTTATTTATTATCGCTATATCCGCATTCATTTATACAGTACCAATTATCTCAATCGCTATTAAGTCGAGTTGTGATTGAACAAATTCCTTATTTATCACAATTTATTTTAAATTTATAAAGTAATGACATGAGGTCAGGACAAGTTCGAACGTTAATGTTATGTCCTGGTCTTCTTTTTATGGAGTGATATTGATGACAAAAAAAGATGTAATTCAATTATTAGAAAAAATAGCTATATATATGGAGCTAAAAGGAGAAAATACATTTAAAGTTTCAGCGTATAGAAAAGCTGCACAAAGTTTAGAGGTTGATGAGCGTACATTAGAAGAGATTGATGATGTAACAGAACTTAAAGGCATTGGAAAAGGCGTAGGAGAAGTTATTAATGAATTTAAAACAAAAGGTCAATCATCGACTCTTCAAGCACTTCAAGATGAAGTGCCTGAAGGGTTAGTGCCACTGTTGAAAATACAGGGATTAGGCAGTAAAAAAATAGCAAAACTATATCAAGAACTTCAAATTACTGATAAAGAAACACTTCAAAAAGCCTGTGAAGAAGGTAAAGTCAGTGCTTTAAACGGTTTTGCAAAAAAGACAGAGCAAAACATTTTAGAAGCAGTGAAGGCGATAGGTGCTAAAAAGGATCGTTATCCTATAGAGCTAATGAGAGGTCTCAACCAAGAAATTGTAAAATTTATTGAACAGCTAGAAGGAGTTAAACAATATTCAACTGCTGGTAGTTTTAGAAGATATAAGGAAATGAGTAAAGATTTAGATTTCATAATTAGTACATCAGAGCCTAAAAAAGTTCAACAACAATTACTCCGTATTCCGAATAAAGTCAAAGATGTTGCTGTTGGGGATACTAAAATTTCTCTGGAATTAGCTTATGATGATGAGACGATTGGTGTTGATTTTAGATTGATAGAACCTGCTGCTTTTTACCATACTTTACAACACTTCACCGGTTCGAAGGATCATAATATTAGAATAAGACAATTAGCAAAAGCACGTGACGAAAAGGTTAGTGAGTATGGTATCGAACAACAAGATGGTAAGCTATTACAATTACAAAGTGAAGAAGCGATCTATCATCATTTTGGTGTAGATTGGATTGCGCCTGCCATGCGTGAAGACGGTAGTGAGTTTGATAAAGATCTGAGTCAAATCATTCAATTAGGTGACATCAATGGAGATTTGCATATGCACACAACATATAGTGATGGTACCTTTTCGATTAAAGAAATGATTGAGGCAAATATTGCAAAAGGTTATGAATTTATGGTCATTACAGATCACTCACAAAGTTTAAAAGTAGCTCATGGATTACAAGTCGACCGTCTGCTAAGACAAAATGAAGAAATAAAGCAATTAAATGAAGAGTATAAGGAAATAGATATATATTCAGGAACAGAAATGGACATTCTACCTGATGGAACATTAGATTACGATGACGAAGTATTGGCACAGCTTGATTATGTTATCGCCGCTATTCATCAAAGCTTTAATCAATCTGAAGACGAAATCATGAAACGTTTGGAAACAGCATGTAGAAATCCATATGTGCGTCACATTGCTCATCCAACCGGCCGTATTATTGGACGTAGAAAAGGTTATAAAGCTAATATTGAAAAGTTAATGAATTTAGCCGAAGAAACAAATACAATTTTAGAGATTAACGCAAATCCACATCGTTTAGATTTAAATGCAGAAATCGTTCGTAAATATCCAAAGGTTAAGTTAACAATTAATACGGATGCTCATCATACAAATCATCTTGATTTCATGAAATATGGTGTTGCTACTGCACAAAAAGGATTTGTCAATAAAGAGAGGGTCATTAATACAATGACGAAGGAAGCCTTTCGCTCATTTGTTGAAACGAATAAATATAAGAAATAGAGGGATTGCATGAGACAAAAAACATTAGATGTCTTGGAATTTGAAAAGATTAAATCATTTGTGGCAGATGAAACTATAAGTGATCTAGGTCGTGAAAAAGTACAAGAGATGGCTCCCGCTAGTAATTTTGATACAGTAGAATTTCAAATGAATGAAACAGACGAAATTTCACAAATCTATAACAAGCATCGATTACCAAGTTTAAGTGGTCTAGCAAAAGTGTCTCCACTTGTTCATAGGGCCAGCATAGGAGGCGTTTTAAATGTGGCAGAATTAAACAGAATTAAACGCCTAGTTCAAGTGCAAAATCAATTTAAAACATTTTACAATCAAATGCTAGAAGAAGATGAAGAGGTTAAGTATCCTATACTGCATGATAAAATGAATCATCTACCGATACTTACAGATTTATTTAAAGAAATTAATGAAACATGTGATGCACACGATTTATTTGACCATGCAAGTTATACTTTACAAAGTATTAGAAGTGAAATTTCAAGAACAAACCAACGAATTCGTCAAAATTTAGATAGAATAGTGAAAAATCAAGGGAATCAAAAAAAACTATCTGATGCAATTGTAACAGTAAGAAATGATCGCAATGTTATTCCGGTGAAAGCTGAATATAGACAAGATTTCAATGGTATTGTTCATGATCAATCGGCATCAGGACAAACACTATATATTGAACCGAATTCTGTTGTAGAGATGAATAATCAAATCAGTCGTTTGCGTAATGATGAAGCAGTTGAACGTGAACGTATATTGACTGAATTGACGGGATTTGTTTCGGCGGAAGCTGACGCATTACTCATTGCTGAATCGGTTATGGGTCAAATTGATTTTTTAATTGCTAAAGCTCGTTATGCGCGCACTATAAAAGGGACAAAACCTACATTTAAAGAGGATCGAACTATATATTTACCTAATGCATTTCACCCTTTATTAGACAAAGATACTGTTGTAGCAAATACAATTGAATTTATTGACGATGTAGAAACAGTCATAATTACTGGACCAAACACGGGTGGTAAGACTGTTACTTTAAAAACACTAGGATTGATAATTGTCATGGCACAATCAGGATTGTTAATTCCTACACTGGATGGAAGTCAATTAAGTATCTTTGAAAATGTATATTGTGATATTGGAGATGAACAATCTATAGAACAATCATTATCAACATTTTCATCTCACATGAAAAATATAGTAGAAATATTACAAGATGCAGATCAAAATAGTCTCATTTTATTTGATGAACTAGGCGCAGGTACAGATCCAAGTGAAGGTGCGGCACTCGCAATGAGTATCTTAGATTATGTACGCCGTTTAGGGTCTTTAGTTATGGCAACAACACATTACCCTGAATTAAAAGCTTATAGTTATAATCGTGAAGGTGTCATGAATGCAAGTGTTGAATTTGACGTTGAAACACTGAGCCCGACTTATAAATTATTAATGGGTGTTCCAGGGAGATCTAATGCCTTTGATATATCGAAAAAACTTGGTCTAAGTCTCAACATCATTAATAAAGCTAAGACAATGATAGGGACAGACGAGCAAGAGATCAATGCCATGATTGAATCATTAGAACAAAATTCAAAACGTGTTGATCAACAACGTATAGAATTAGATCGACTTGTGAGGGAAGCACAGCAAACCCACGATGCTTTGTCTAAACAATACCAACAGTATCAAAATTATGAGAAATCATTGATGGATGAAGCTAAAGAAAAAGCTAATCAGCGTGTGAAATCTGCGACTAAAGAAGCGGACGAAATTCTTAAAGAACTTAGAAATCTAAGAGATCATAAGGGCGCTGAGGTAAAAGAACATGAATTAATTGATAAAAAGAAACAACTTGATGATCAATATGAGGTAAAATCAATTAAGCAACATGTTCAAAAGAAAAAGTATGATACGATTCATACTGGAGATGAAGTGAAAGTTCTATCTTACGGTCAAAAAGGTGAAGTGCTTGAACTTGTAGGTGACGAAGAAGCAGTTGTACAAATGGGAATCATTAAAATGAAATTACCTATTGAAGATTTAGAAAAAACGAAAAAGAAAAAAGAAAAACCTACAAAAATGGTAACAAGACAAAATAGACAAACTATTAAAACAGAACTAGATTTAAGAGGATATCGTTACGAAGAAGCTTTAAATGAATTAGATCAATATCTTGATCAGGCGGTTTTAAGCAATTACGAACAAGTATATATTATTCATGGTAAAGGTACGGGGGCACTTCAAAAAGGTGTTCAACAACATTTGAAAAAACATAAAAGCGTTAGACAATTTAGGGGAGGTATGCCTAGTGAAGGTGGATTTGGTGTCACTGTGGCAGAACTCAAGTAACCTTTAGATATGAGTAATGTGACTATATCTGAATAATTAAATGAACGATTTTATAGAACTCAGTATTAAAAATATTTAATAACAGTGCTTAACTTAAAGTATAAAGTTTAACGAAAGGACAAGGGCGCACATTACCATAATAACTAATGTGTTAAGTCGCTCTAAACTCGCTATGTTTGTTAAGAGCATCTATAATGCAAAGGTGATTAATCTCTGTTATAATTTGTTCATCATTGAAAATTAAGGAGGATTGGCATTATGGCAATCGTAAAAGTAACTGATTCTGATTTTGATAGCAAAATTGAATCTGGTGTTAAATTAGTTGATTTCTGGGCGACTTGGTGTGGACCTTGTAAAATGATTGCACCAGTTTTAGAAGAACTAGCAGGAGACTATGATGGTAAAGCTGACATCTTAAAATTAGATGTTGATGAAAACCCATCAACTGCAGCGAAATATGAAGTAATGAGTATCCCAACTTTAATTGTATTTAAAGATGGCGAACCAGTTGATAAAGTTGTAGGTTTCCAACCTAAAGAAAACTTAGCAGAAGTATTAGATAAACATCTATAAGATTAACATAAATAAAGACTGGGGCATTACATTGAGTAATTGCTCCAGCTTTATTTTGTTTTCATTAATTAATTTGATAATGGAAAGGAGGAGCCCTTTGGAGGAATATCAAAAGAAAATAAAAGAAAAATTAAACGTAGTCCCTTTAGAGCCGGGTTGTTACTTAATGAAAGATAGAAATGATCAGGTTATATATGTGGGGAAGGCAAAACGTTTAAGAAATCGTCTACGTTCTTATTTTACGGGCGCACATGATGCTAAAACAACCCGTTTAGTTGGAGAAATACGTAACTTTGAATTTATCGTGACATCAAGTGAGACAGAATCGCTACTGCTAGAGCTTAATCTTATAAAACAGTATCAACCCCGATATAATATTTTATTAAAAGATGATAAAAGTTATCCTTTTATTAAAATTACCAAAGAAAAGCACCCACGATTACTTGTTACTCGTACTGTAAAAAAGAATTCAGGTAAATACTTTGGTCCATATCCTAATGCGTATTCTGCACAAGAAACAAAGAAATTACTTGATCGTATCTATCCATTTAGAAAATGCGATAATATGCCAGATAAGCTGTGTCTTTATTACCATATTGGACAATGCATGGGACCGTGTGTCTATGATGTTGATTTAGAGAAGTATGCTCAAATGACAAAAGAAATTACGGACTTTCTAAATGGGGAAGATAAAACAATTTTGAATCATTTAGAAGACCGCATGAATAAAGCGAGTGAACAGTTAGATTTTGAACAAGCAAAAGAATATAGGGATATGATTCAACACATTCACAATTTAACTAAAAAACAAAAGATTATGTCTTCGGATAATACAATTAGAGATGTTTTTGGTTATAGTGTTTCTAAAGGCTGGATGTGTGTTCAAGTCTTCTTCGTTAGACAAGGTAATATGATAAAACGTGATGCTACAATGATACCAATACAACAAACAGAGGAAGAAGAATTTTATACTTTTATAGGTCAATTTTATAGTTTAAATCAGCATCTAATACCTAAAGAAGTTCATGTACCTAAAAATCTTGATAAGGATATCATTCAGTCGGTAGTAGATACTAAGATTGTTCAACCAGTACGAGGAGCTAAAAAAGACATGATTAATTTAGCGAATCACAATGCTGAAGTGCAACTCGATAATAAATTTGAATTAATTGCTAGAGATGAGTCAAGAACCATCAAAGCAATTGAAGAACTAGGAGAGCGTATGGGTATCCAAACACCAATAAGAATTGAAGCTTTTGATAATTCAAATATTCAAGGTGTTGATCCAGTTTCAGCAATGGTTACATTTGTAGATGGCAAACCTCATAAAAAAGATTATCGAAAATATAAGATTAAAACAGTGGAAGGACCTGATGATTATAAATCTATGAGAGAGGTCGTTCGTAGACGCTATACTCGTGTACTTAACGAGGGGCTACCTCTACCAGATTTAATAATAGTTGATGGTGGGAAAGGTCATATGAATGGTGTGATGGATGTACTCGAAAATGAACTTGGGCTAGATATACCAGTTGCTGGTTTACAAAAAAATGATAAACACCAAACATCTGAACTACTTTATGGAGCAAGTGCTGAAATAGTACCTTTAAAAAAGAATAGTCAAGCATTTTATCTATTACACCGCATACAAGATGAGGTTCATCGATTTGCAATTACATTCCACCGACAAACACGTCAAAAAACAGGTCTGAAATCTGTTCTTGATGACATTGATGGTATTGGAACTAAGAGAAAAACTTCATTATTACGTACGTTTGGATCGATTAAGAAAATGAAAGAAGCGTCTTTTGATGAATTAAGACAAGCAGGATTGCCTGAAAAGGTTGCTAAAAACCTTCAAAACGCGTTACAAAACAAATAATTATTAAAAAGTGGGCATGAGAATCATTCTCATGCCCAAAAATTGTGAAATTAATGTTACAATGTACGTATCAAAAGCTAATTTTTTTAAAGTTGTATGGAAGCGTTTTCTAAATGAGAAAAGTTATCACTTCATGTTAATTGTCACAACTAATAGATTTCCAAATCTTTAAACTTACTGCTCAATGACTGGCTTTTTACTTTTTTAAGTCCTACTTGTGTATAGGTCGATATTAATTGTAAAGACAAGTACTAAATAAAAAAGTAAATCAACGCTGGTCTTTTATGTAAAACTTTAGGGCATTTTGCATACAAGTTTCTAAGAATTAGCAATTTAAATTATAAGTTTCACAGGGGGGACTCTTTTTGGCTCAATCAAAGAATGAATTTTACCTTAGAAGATTACATTCGTTATTAGGGGTTATTCCGATAGGTGCATTTTTAATTGTGCACTTAATGGTAAACCATCAAGCAACGCAAGGTGCTGAAGCTTTTAATAGAGCGTCAGGATTTATGGAATCTTTACCATTCCTTATTGTGATGGAATTTATACTTATTTATATACCATTGTTATACCATGGTTTGTTCGGTTTACACATCGCTTTCACTGCTAAGGAGAACATCGGGCATTACTCATTATTTAGAAACTGGATGTTTTTCTTCCAACGTGTAAGTGGTATTTTAGCATTTATTTTTATTGCAATGCACTTATGGCAAACACGTTTGCAAAAAGCTTTTTATGGTAAATCTGTGGATTATAATCTAATGCATGAAACATTACAACATCCGTTATGGGCAATCTTTTACATTATTTGTGTCATTGCTGTTGTTTTCCATTTTGCTAATGGTTTATGGTCATTTTGTGTAACATGGGGCTTTTTACAATCTAAAAAATCTCAACGTGTTTTTACTTGGATTTCACTCATAGTATTTTTAGTGATTTCTTATATTGGTGTTGCAGCCGTTATTGCGTTTATATAAATATATGAATTTTCGTTTTGAAATAAGTGAGTATAGATAAATTTACTACTAAGAAATTATGAAACGTTAAAAATTAATTGTTTCGTAGTTAGTTTATATCTAAAAATTAAAAGTAGGGCTTGAGATTTAAATATTCAGGGGAGTGACATTTCTATGGCAGAGAAAAAAATTATTGTTGTCGGTGGAGGACTAGCCGGTCTGATGTCAACAATTAAAGCGGCAGAACAAGGTGCACATGTAGATTTATTTTCCATTGTACCGGTAAAGCGTTCGCACTCTGTTTGTGCACAAGGTGGCATAAATGGTGCTGTTAATACTAAAGGTGAGGGAGATTCACCGTGGATTCACTTTGATGATACTGTTTATGGCGGAGACTTCCTGGCTAATCAACCACCAGTCAAAGCAATGGCTGATGCTGCACCTAAAATCATCCATCTGTTAGATCGTATGGGGGTTATGTTTAACAGAACGAAAGAAGGCTTATTAGACTTTAGACGTTTTGGCGGTACACTACATCATAGAACAGCATTTGCTGGCGCAACGACAGGTCAACAGTTACTTTATGCACTAGATGAGCAGGTTCGCTCATTTGAGGTGGATGGTTTAGTAACTAAATACGAAGGATGGGAATTTCTAGGTATTGTTAAAGACGAAGAAGATGCTGCAAGAGGTATTGTCGCTCAAAATATGACAACATCAGAAATTCAATCATTCGGCTCAGATGCTGTCATCATGGCAACAGGTGGTCCTGGTATTATCTTTGGTAAAACGACTAACTCAATGATTAATACTGGTTCAGCGGCGTCCATCGTTTATCAGCAAGGTGCGATTTATGCAAATGGTGAATTCATTCAAATACATCCGACTGCGATTCCAGGTGATGACAAATTACGTCTTATGAGTGAATCAGCTCGTGGTGAAGGTGGCCGTATTTGGACGTATAAAGATGGTAAACCTTGGTACTTCTTAGAAGAAAAATATCCAGACTATGGTAACTTAGTTCCACGCGATATAGCGACACGTGAAATTTTCGATGTTTGTATTAACCAAAAGTTAGGCATCAATGGAGAAAACATGGTATACCTTGATTTATCTCATAAAGATCCACACGAATTAGATGTTAAATTAGGTGGTATTATTGAAATTTATGAAAAATTCACAGGTGATGATCCACGTAAAGTTCCAATGAAGATTTTCCCAGCAGTACATTATTCAATGGGTGGTTTATACGTAGATTATGATCAAATGACTAATATTAAAGGGTTATTTGCAGCTGGAGAATGCGATTTCTCACAACATGGTGGTAACCGTTTAGGCGCTAATTCTTTACTTTCAGCTATTTATGGAGGTACAGTAGCAGGTCCTAACGCTATCAAATATGTTGAAAATGTTGAAAAATCGTATACAGATCTAGATGACAGTATTTTCGAAGCTCGTGTTAAAGAAGAGAAAGAAAAATTTGATCATTTATTAAATATGCGTGGTACTGAAAATGCTTATAAACTTCACCGTGAATTAGGTGAAATTATGACAGCTAACGTAACTGTGGTTCGTGAAAATGAAAAGTTACTTGAAACAGATAAAAAAATTCAAGAACTTATGAAACGTTATGAAGATATTGATATGGAAGATACGCAAACATGGAGCAACCAAGCAGTATTCTTCACACGACAATTATGGAATATGTTGGTTCTTGCTCGTGTGATTACGATTGGTGCGTATAATCGTAACGAATCTAGAGGTGCACATTACAAACCTGAATTCCCAGAACGTAATGATGAAGAATGGTTAAAAACAACCATGGCTCGTTATAAAGGTAGAAGTGAAAAGCCAGAATTTACTTATGAGCCAGTAGATGTAAGTTTAATTCCACCTCGTAAGCGTGACTACACAAGTAAGTCTAAAGGAGGTAATAAATAATGGCTGATCAATCATTAAAAGAAACTCCAAAAACTCAAAGTAATCCACAAACTCAAGTACAAGGTCAAAATCAACAACCAAAACAAAAAACAGTAAAATTGATAATTAAACGTCAAGATAATAGCGAATCAAAACCTTATGAAGAATCATTTGAAATTCCTTATAAGGAAAATTTAAACGTAATCGCATGTTTGATGGAAATTAGACGAAATCCAGTCAACTCTAAAGGTGAAAAAACGACACCAGTCACATGGGATATGAACTGCCTCGAAGAAGTATGTGGCGCTTGTTCAATGGTAATCAACGGCCGTGCACGACAATCATGTTCAGCTATTGTTGATCAATTAGAACAACCTATTCGTCTTGAACCTATGAGTACTTTCCCTGTCATTCGAGATTTACAAGTTGATCGCTCAAGAATGTTCGATAACTTAAAACGAATGAAAGCATGGATTCCTATTGATGGAACATATGACTTAGGACCTGGACCACGTATGCCAGAGAAAAAACGTCAAACTGCATATGAGTTGTCTAAATGTATGACTTGTGGTGTATGTTTAGAAGTATGTCCAAATGTCACAAAAAACAATAAATTTGTTGGTGCACAAGCTATTTCTCAAGTACGTTTGTTCGATTTACATCCAACAGGTTCTATGACTAAAGATGAGCGTTTAGATGCATTGATGAGTGCAGGTGGACTGCAAGAATGTGGTAATTCTCAAAACTGTGTGAATGCATGTCCTAAAGGTATACCATTGACAACGTCAATTGCCGCAATGAATAGAGAAACCTCTTTCCATATGTTTAAATCATTCTTTGGTTCAGACCATCAAGTAGATTAATATAGCTTATAGTGACCAAGGCAACTTCGCCTTGGTCATTTTTTGCTGATTGTAGAATAAAGATAGGAATTTCACTTTACAAGAACTATAAACGTAAATATCTACAGTTATATGATACTGTGATACAATGTAAGGTAATTGTAAAAATAAGGGTGAAGAAGTATGAATAAACCTATTGGAGTCATTGATTCAGGTGTTGGTGGTCTTACTGTTGCTAAAGAAATTATGAGACAGTTACCAAATGAAACTATTTATTATTTAGGTGATATAGCACGTTGTCCATATGGTCCAAGACCAGGAGAAGAAGTTAAAAAATTCACAACGGAACTAGCTCAAAAATTGATGGGATTTGATATAAAAATGCTGGTTATTGCTTGCAATACTGCTACGGCAGTTGCGTTAGATTATTTATAAAACATATTACCTATTCCTGTCATTGGTGTTATCGAACCTGGAGCAAGAACTGCGATAATGACTACTAAAAATCAAAATGTATTAGTTTTAGGAACCGAAGGAACAATTAAATCAGAAGCGTATCGCACACATATAAAAAAGATAAATCCAAATGTGAATGTCTATAGTGTTGCATGCCCGGGCTTTGTTCCTCTAGTTGAACAAATGCGCTATAAAGACCCTACAATCACTAATATTGTGATTCATCAAACGTTGAAGCAATGGAGAAACAGTGATGCGGACACGGTTATTTTAGGATGTACACACTATCCGTTGTTATATCAGCCTATTTATGAATATTTTAGTGGTACTAAAACAGTTATCTCATCTGGCTTAGAAACAGCAAGAGAAGTAAGTGCATTACTCACGTTTAGCAATGAGCATGCCAGTTACACAGAACATCCCCAACATCGATTTTTTGCGACTGGTGACACCACACATATTAAAAATATTATTGATGAATGGTTAAATATGAAAGTTGAAGTCAAAAGAATAACTGTAAATGATTCATAGAAGGAGAGAATGATATGGAAGATATTGTTATTGCAACTAATAATCAAGGTAAGATAAACGATTTTAAAGCTATTTTAAAAAAACAACCTGTTATTGGAATTTCTGAGTTGATTGAAGATTTTGATGTAGAAGAAACAGGTGCCACATTTGAAGAAAACGCTAAGTTAAAATCCGAAGCGGCAGCACATGCATTAAATAAGCGTGTCATTGCAGATGATAGTGGACTTGAAGTGTTCGCATTAAATGGGGAACCAGGCGTATATTCAGCGCGCTATGCAGGATTAGGTAAGAATGATGAAGATAATATTGAAAAGTTGTTAACGAACTTAGAAGATGTTCAAGACCGTCGTGCTCAATTTGTTTGTGTGATTAGTATGAGTGCGCCTAATGAAAAAACAAAAACATTTAAAGGAACAGTTTCCGGAGTGATAACAACTGAACGACATGGAAAAAATGGTTTTGGTTATGATCCAATATTTTTCGTTCCAGAATTAAATAAAACGATGGCAGAAATTACAAATGATGAAAAGGGTAAAATCAGTCATCGTGGAAATGCTATTCTACTGTTAAAAGAATATTTAGAGGGTGAACAACATGTCTAAGTGGATTATTCTTAGTGATAATCACAAAGAAACAGGTATCTTATATCATATTTATGATCTACATAAAGATGCAGATAAATTTTTACATTTAGGGGATTCTGAATTTAGTTATAATGACACAGAACTTAGTTTGTATCAGCGTGTGAAAGGTAATTGTGATTTTTATCCAGAGTTTTTAGAAGAAGCAATCACTGAAGAAAACGGAGTCCGTGCCTTTTATACTCATGGTCATCTTTATCAAGTAAACCAAACACGAATGAAACTTGCTGAAAAGGCAAAAGAATTAGGATGTTTGTTTGCCTTCTATGGACATACACATGTGGCAAAATATGAGCAAATAGGTGGCATCCATGTAATTAATCCTGGTAGTATTTCTCAATCACGTAGTCAAATCGAAGAAACTTTTGCTGAGCTCGTATACAAGGATGATGAAAATACTATCATTTTGAATTTTAGAAATAGAGAAAATCAGGTCATCGAAACAGTTAAGATTGAATATTAGACAGTTAGGAATAATAAGAGCAAAACTTTTATATAAAGAATAAACCTGGGACATTAAAATGTTTCAGGTTTATTAATGATGTGGTCATCGATGGCTAAGTTAAACTTACGTGATGTTTACGCCTTATTAAGTTTGCTCTTTTGTAATATATAGTGGGTTTTAATCTCTGTTGAATTATATTATTGTATTTTACATAATAAAAAAGGAGCCTCATTCAATGAGACTCCTTTTTTTATAGCGTCCTGGGAGGGATTCGAACCCCCGACCGATGGCTTAGAAGGCCATTGCTCTATCCAGCTGAGCTACCAGGACATTTTCAACACAAGAATTATTATATCTAAATATATGTCTTTTAGCAATAGGTACCTAATAAAAATTATTTATATTTTTCACTATAATAGAGGTTTTTATACATAAATGTTAATTTGATATAAAATCCTATATGTTTATATCAATAAAATAGAGTGCAATACAGTTGTGCATGCCTAACTGTTGTAAAACCTAAGAAAATTAACAGTTAGGAACTCTTAATTATTTAGTATGAAAAATGCAACAAATTGAGTCAAATTAACTTTATAGTAAAGGTAACAAAACGATAGAGATAACGAATCGCAATCGTATCCAATCGTTTTGGAGTTATTAACTCATTTAGGAGTGTTAATAATGAAATTATTTAACGCTTTTAAAGACATCTTAGAAGCAGCCATCACTAACGATGGCACTCAATTAGGGGCAAGTATTGTTAACATCATAGAAAGTAGCGTTGATATGGTGAATCGATTTTTGGGAAATTAGTTCATCATCAACGATTTCGCATAATAATAAAATTTATTTAAAGGAGTTTTGAATAATGGAACAATTATTTGACGCAATTAGAAGTGTAGTAGATGCAGGAATCAACCAAGATTGGTCTCAATTAGCTTCAGGCATCGCTGGTATTGTTGAAAATGGTATTAGTGTTATTTCTAAATTATTAGGTCAATAATTTAAAAATTAAAACTTTAAAATTTAAATAATTAATTAGGGAGAGATAAAC
>NZ_KV834749.1:0-2909 GCF_001837945.1 Staphylococcus sp. HMSC077D08
TTAGCTATATTTTTTACTTTGCAACAGAACCACATCTTTACTACAGCATTTCCGATAATATTTAATGTTGTTCTATTGTCTACTTATAAAATTGTTTCATTTTATCAAAAAGTCGATGATAAACTAATAACATCTGATGAAAATAGAGCACATTTAAAATCAAAATATATAGCCTATACGGAAGCAATATTAACAGCACTCTCTTTCGTTCCAGCTATTTTATGGTATGTTTTTTTAGGTTTTAATCTTTTAGCAAAATATCATATTATAATAGCTATACTTATCCTTTTGATATCTTCCCTAATTTTGTTAATACTATTTTTTAAAACTATCGGTCGTTGTGTCCGAAAATTGATTAAATGGATTTGTAACAAAAATTAAATTCCCTTTTTTAAAAATCTTAATATTAATAGTTTAGATTTTAGATTTTCTTTGTATATAGTTCCTATAACCATTGAAAATATGCCAACACTTAGAAAGTAATATATATTATGAATAGTTAATATAATTATTGGCATATAAAAGGATTGAAAATTAGTAAAATGCTTTATTAAAAGATATATAGTTGTAACTATGGTTGTTAATAATGTCATTAATAGCCATAGTATTTTTTTCTTTACATGTTCCTTGCTACAAATTAATCTCTTATAAAATAACTTGTTGAACATAAGCGCAATTTCTTCAAGTTTTTCTCCATCCTGATTGTAGTATTTATAATGTATACCTTTATATAACCTTCGCAATGGATATGATATATCATTTTCATATAATTGCCTTTTTATATCATCTTCTGAATCTAATTTCATCGTATTTTCGTAATACTTTCTATTAAAAGTTCTCTTAACAAACAATCTATTCTTTTTATCGATAAATGCAATAAAAAAATTCATCATCTCTTTAATCAATAGAATAGCACTTGCGAAAAAGAATAACAAAAGTCCAAATGTAATAATTGAAATAAATACCGATAATAGTTCGTTAGGTAATTTTATTAGTAATAAATAATCGAGACATACAGGTATAGAAAAAATACCTCCCACAATAATGCTATTAATGAATAACATAAAGTAATAATCACTCTTTTTTTCAAAATCCATAAACCTAAACAGTATTTTTATCGAATGGATAATAATTGATACCATCTATTTTCTCCTCATCTATTTACTAAAATTCTAATATTCTACATATGCTCTTCATTTAATTATGCAGTATACACATATGCTATATCACCTGAGAATTTTTTATAACAATTTTTTGTGCATTCTATATTTAATCAATAATGTTCTTAATTAAATTTCTAGTATCCTGGAATTTGATTTAAAATGGTTATGGATATTATTGGCTAAACCAAAGTACAACTTTTGGGGTTCAGTACAAAATGATTATAAGTAGCTTTTTCTGTATTTTTGATTTATCGACTCTTAATAGCAAATGAGAGATAGGCGAATAAATTTCACTCTCATATCTTAAAAATTCGCACAAAACCAATAGCTAATTTTTAGACATTATGCATTGACATTCAAACTAAAAATTGAGATAAAACTTTACAAAATTTCATCAACTTTTTTAGTTCCTGCAGAGTAATTACTTTCAAAAAAACACCAAATTTTGAATTAGCTCCAAATTCTTTGTAAGAGCATAAGGGAAATTTGCATACATTAAAAAATGTATGGTCTGGCGAAGCCAGACATTTCAAGGGATACAGAGATTTTAAAAAGGTATACATTTTTTTCGTTTTGTACCCCGATTGTACCCCTACAAATTGCGATTGTACCCCGGTTGTACCCCTATATATTGTGTCAGTACCCCGTTTGTACCCAGGCATTTTTAACATATTTTCAACAAAAAAGCGCTAGCTTTTTGCTAATGTTTAAGAAAATTTATTTTTATTTTTCTTCTTCAATTTCATCAATCATTTGATGATTAATTTCTTGTCTTTCACTTTCTGTTAAATCAAAAAGTTCACTCGTTAAATACTCTTTTTTAATCCAAATATAAAAATATACTGTCAAATCACCTTCTTTTAGAAAATGCCATTTGGCATGTTTTCCGTTCTATTTTATTTCTTTAGACAGTCTAAAATAAATAATACTTTGCTTTTTATTTAACATTTTAAAGTTAATTAAAATAATCTTGATACTCACTAAAATAATTAGAATGTTATATATTGTTATACAAAAAAATAATTTCATATCTCTTAAAACGTAAATAAGAGTTGAATTTAAAATTTAGGAAGATTAAAATAAAAATTTTTGAGTATAATCATTTCGATGAATCTTATTATGCATTTTATATTTTTTAATTCTCTAGTTAATAAAAAGATAAAATGATCTTTATTTCGATTCACTTTTTAATAAAATTGAGCATAGAAACGTATAGAAATTGTTTTATTCTTTCTCTTTTTTTGAACTAAAAAATAAATAATATGATCATTATTGAGTTTGATATTGAGAAAAAAGTATTTAATCAATTTTAAAAAGTGAAACAAATGAATGAATTGCTTAGCTTACTTTTGAGTGATTTTATTTTTGATATTAATACTAAAAGTAGTAGGATTAATAGGATTTGGGTAAAAAAATTAATCCTATTTATAGGATTGAGGATGACTGAAGCCTATGAAATCAACAAAAATAATAGTATTCAAACAATTTAAAGTGGTCTTGTAACAATTGTAAATAGTATGCAATATTAAGGGTTATAATCTCGATCAATTTCTATTTAATATTAACTCTAAATATTGTTATATCAATGTTTATAATAGTTTTAAAAAAAGTAATTAATCAAGGTGAATGTAAGATAATCCTTCAGCTATGCTGAATACCACCTTAGGTGGTACTGGATTCCCTTATGCTCTTAACTCATGTTAATTCATGATTGGGGTTCAAATCAAAATTTTGGTGTTTTAAAAG
>NZ_KV834750.1:0-1703 GCF_001837945.1 Staphylococcus sp. HMSC077D08
AACGTTAATTCCAATAAACAGTAACGAAACGTTACAAACTATTTAGTATTGATGAGCTAATCAAACATCATAATTTTTATGGAGAGTTTGATCCTGGCTCAGGATGAACGCTGGCGGCGTGCCTAATACATGCAAGTCGAGCGAACAGACGAGGAGCTTGCTCCTCTGACGTTAGCGGCGGACGGGTGAGTAACACGTGGATAACCTACCTATAAGACTGGGATAACTTCGGGAAACCGGAGCTAATACCGGATAATATATTGAACCGCATGGTTCAATAGTGAAAGACGGTTTTGCTGTCACTTATAGATGGATCCGCGCCGCATTAGCTAGTTGGTAAGGTAACGGCTTACCAAGGCAACGATGCGTAGCCGACCTGAGAGGGTGATCGGCCACACTGGAACTGAGACACGGTCCAGACTCCTACGGGAGGCAGCAGTAGGGAATCTTCCGCAATGGGCGAAAGCCTGACGGAGCAACGCCGCGTGAGTGATGAAGGTCTTCGGATCGTAAAACTCTGTTATTAGGGAAGAACAAATGTGTAAGTAACTATGCACGTCTTGACGGTACCTAATCAGAAAGCCACGGCTAACTACGTGCCAGCAGCCGCGGTAATACGTAGGTGGCAAGCGTTATCCGGAATTATTGGGCGTAAAGCGCGCGTAGGCGGTTTTTTAAGTCTGATGTGAAAGCCCACGGCTCAACCGTGGAGGGTCATTGGAAACTGGAAAACTTGAGTGCAGAAGAGGAAAGTGGAATTCCATGTGTAGCGGTGAAATGCGCAGAGATATGGAGGAACACCAGTGGCGAAGGCGACTTTCTGGTCTGTAACTGACGCTGATGTGCGAAAGCGTGGGGATCAAACAGGATTAGATACCCTGGTAGTCCACGCCGTAAACGATGAGTGCTAAGTGTTAGGGGGTTTCCGCCCCTTAGTGCTGCAGCTAACGCATTAAGCACTCCGCCTGGGGAGTACGACCGCAAGGTTGAAACTCAAAGGAATTGACGGGGACCCGCACAAGCGGTGGAGCATGTGGTTTAATTCGAAGCAACGCGAAGAACCTTACCAAATCTTGACATCCTCTGACCCCTCTAGAGATAGAGTTTTCCCCTTCGGGGGACAGAGTGACAGGTGGTGCATGGTTGTCGTCAGCTCGTGTCGTGAGATGTTGGGTTAAGTCCCGCAACGAGCGCAACCCTTAAGCTTAGTTGCCATCATTAAGTTGGGCACTCTAAGTTGACTGCCGGTGACAAACCGGAGGAAGGTGGGGATGACGTCAAATCATCATGCCCCTTATGATTTGGGCTACACACGTGCTACAATGGACAATACAAAGGGTAGCGAAACCGCGAGGTCAAGCAAATCCCATAAAGTTGTTCTCAGTTCGGATTGTAGTCTGCAACTCGACTATATGAAGCTGGAATCGCTAGTAATCGTAGATCAGCATGCTACGGTGAATACGTTCCCGGGTCTTGTACACACCGCCCGTCACACCACGAGAGTTTGTAACACCCGAAGCCGGTGGAGTAACCATTTGGAGCTAGCCGTCGAAGGTGGGACAAATGATTGGGGTGAAGTCGTAACAAGGTAGCCGTATCGGAAGGTGCGGCTGGATCACCTCCTTTCTAAGGATATATTCGGAACATCTTCTACGAAGATGAGGGATAACGTGACATATTGTATTCAGTTTTGAATGTTTATT
>NZ_KV834751.1:0-2954 GCF_001837945.1 Staphylococcus sp. HMSC077D08
TTTTGCGTCGCAAAACGCTTTTTAAAAAATTGATTAAGTCTTCGATCGATTAGTATTCGTCAGCTCCACGTGTCACCACGCTTCCACCTCGAACCTATTAACCTCGTCATCTTCGAGGGATCTTATAACCGAAGTTGGGAAATCTCATCTTGAGGGGGGCTTCATGCTTAGATGCTTTCAGCACTTATCCCGTCCATACATAGCTACCCAGCTATGCCGTTGGCACGACAACTGGTACACCAGAGGTATGTCCATCCCGGTCCTCTCGTACTAAGGACAGCTCCTCTCAAATTTCCTACGCCCACGACGGATAGGGACCGAACTGTCTCACGACGTTCTGAACCCAGCTCGCGTACCGCTTTAATGGGCGAACAGCCCAACCCTTGGGACCGACTACAGCCCCAGGATGCGATGAGCCGACATCGAGGTGCCAAACCTCCCCGTCGATGTGAACTCTTGGGGGAGATAAGCCTGTTATCCCCGGGGTAGCTTTTATCCGTTGAGCGATGGCCCTTCCATGCGGAACCACCGGATCACTAAGTCCGTCTTTCGACCCTGCTCGACTTGTAGGTCTCGCAGTCAAGCTCCCTTATGCCTTTACACTCTATGAATGATTTCCAACCATTCTGAGGGAACCTTTGAGCGCCTCCGTTACCTTTTAGGAGGCGACCGCCCCAGTCAAACTGCCCGCCTGACACTGTCTCCCACCACGATAAGTGGTGCGGGTTAGAAAGCCAACACAGCTAGGGTAGTATCCCACCAACGCCTCCACGTAAGCTAGCGCTCACGTTTCAAAGGCTCCTACCTATCCTGTACAAGCTGTGCCGAATTTCAATATCAGGCTACAGTAAAGCTCCACGGGGTCTTTCCGTCCTGTCGCGGGTAACCTGCATCTTCACAGGTACTATGATTTCACCGAGTCTCTCGTTGAGACAGTGCCCAAATCGTTACGCCTTTCGTGCGGGTCGGAACTTACCCGACAAGGAATTTCGCTACCTTAGGACCGTTATAGTTACGGCCGCCGTTTACTGGGGCTTCGATTCGTAGCTTCGCAGAAGCTAACCACTCCTCTTAACCTTCCAGCACCGGGCAGGCGTCAGCCCCTATACATCACCTTACGGTTTAGCAGAGACCTGTGTTTTTGATAAACAGTCGCTTGGGCCTATTCACTGCGGCTCTTCTGGGCGTGAACCCTAAAGAGCACCCCTTCTCCCGAAGTTACGGGGTCATTTTGCCGAGTTCCTTAACGAGAGTTCGCTCGCTCACCTTAGAATTCTCATCTTGACTACCTGTGTCGGTTTGCGGTACGGGCACCTGTTATCTATCTAGAGGCTTTTCTCGGCAGTGTGAAATCAACGACTCGAGGAAACAATTTCCTCTCCCCATCACAGCTCAGCCTTATGAGTGCCGGATTTGCCTAACACTCAGCCTTACTGCTTGGACGTGCACTCCAACAGCACGCTTCGCCTATCCTACTGCGTCCCCCCATCGATTAAAACGATACTAGGTGGTACAGGAATATCAACCTGTTATCCATCGCCTACGCCTGTCGGCCTCAGCTTAGGACCCGACTAACCCAGAGCGGACGAGCCTTCCTCTGGAAACCTTAGTCAATCGGTGGACGGGATTCTCACCCGTCTTTCGCTACTCACACCGGCATTCTCACTTCTAAGCGCTCCACATGTCCTTGCGATCATGCTTCGACGCCCTTAGAACGCTCTCCTACCATTGTCCAAAGGACAATCCACAGCTTCGGTAATATGTTTAGCCCCGGTACATTTTCGGCGCAGTGTCACTCGACTAGTGAGCTATTACGCACTCTTTAAATGATGGCTGCTTCTAAGCCAACATCCTAGTTGTCTGGGCAACGCCACATCCTTTTCCACTTAACATATATTTTGGGACCTTAGCTGGTGGTCTGGGCTGTTTCCCTTTCGAACACGGACCTTATCACCCATGTTCTGACTCCCAAGTTAAATTAATTGGCATTCGGAGTTTGTCTGAATTCGGTAACCCGAGAGGGGCCCCTCGTCCAAACAGTGCTCTACCTCCAATAATCATCACTTGAGGCTAGCCCTAAAGCTATTTCGGAGAGAACCAGCTATCTCCAAGTTCGATTGGAATTTCTCCGCTACCCTCAGTTCATCCGCTCACTTTTCAACGTAAGTCGGTTCGGTCCTCCATTCAGTGTTACCTGAACTTCAACCTGACCAAGGGTAGATCACCTGGTTTCGGGTCTACGACCAAATACTCAACGCCCTATTCAGACTCGCTTTCGCTGCGGCTCCACATTTGCTGCTTAACCTTGCATCAGATCGTAACTCGCCGGTTCATTCTACAAAAGGCACGCCATCACCCATTAACGGGCTCTGACTACTTGTAAGCACACGGTTTCAAGTTCTCTTTCACTCCCCTTCCGGGGTACTTTTCACCTTTCCCTCACGGTACTGGTTCACTATCGGTCACTAGAGAGTATTTAGCCTTAGGAGATGGTCCTCCCAGATTCCGACGGAATTTCACGTGCTCCGTCGTACTCAGGATCCACTCAAGAGAGAATATGTTTTCGACTACAGGATTATTACCTTCTTTGATTCATCTTTCCAGATGATTCGTCTAACATGTTCTTTTGTAACTCCGTATAGAGTGTCCTACAACCCCAACAAGCAAGCTTGTTGGTTTGGGCTCTTCCCGTTTCGCTCGCCGCTACTCAGGGAATCGATTTTTCTTTCTCTTCCTCCGGGTACTAAGATGTTTCAGTTCTCCGGGTCTGCCTTCTGACATGCTATGAATTCACATGTCGATAACATGACATAACTCATGCTGGGTTCCCCCATTCGGAAATCTCTGGATCAACGCTTACTTACAGCTACCCAAAGCATATCGTCGTTAGTAACGTCCTTCATCGGCTTCTAGTGCCAAGGCATCCACCGTGCGCCCTTAATAACTTAATCTAT
>NZ_KV834752.1:0-213 GCF_001837945.1 Staphylococcus sp. HMSC077D08
AGTACAGAACTTTATCCGCAACAGCGTTTTGAGAATAATCAGCCTACCGGAGAAATTATTGCGTATAAAGCCTGGTTTGTTCAAGAAGGCTTACCGCCCTTCACAGTTAAATTCGAAAATGAAGTGACATTACCTAATTATATGAGCGTCATTACTTTTGATCATTTAGAAGCTTGTGAAGTCCGTTATGATGTTTACTTCAAAGCTTCAGAT
>NZ_KV834753.1:0-413 GCF_001837945.1 Staphylococcus sp. HMSC077D08
TTTTACTTTCTTCCTCGCCTGCCTGCAGGCTACATTATTGATGATGACTTATATCAAAAAATATTTCTCATCGCAAGTGCAGCTTTATATCCAAAATTTACACTGTTAAAACAAAACTCCGCGTATTTCGTTCCTATGGACACAGATGATATTCACACGCAACGTGCATTGTTTTTTCCATGGCAACAAGGGATTTCTGAACGCTTAGTGATTACAGATTTAGATCAATTCACTTCTAAACTAACACATCAACAAATCCCGATCATGAAACAATTAACTTTAAATTATCAAAACATTACATCCATAGCGATCGCAGGTAATTCAGGCAGTGGTAAGTCATATATGCTGACGTACTTATTAAGTGTACTAAAACCCATATCTGAACTCATTATTGTTGACCCTAAGTTTGATAC
>NZ_KV834754.1:0-108740 GCF_001837945.1 Staphylococcus sp. HMSC077D08
TTCCCGATACTGAATTCGATGAATTCAGACATCATCATGGCTTAATATAAGAAAAGTAACAGCTCAACGAACTGAAAATAATCAAAAAAATTATAAAAAAGACAATTTCTATATTATTTCAATAGAAATTGTCTTTTTTTACTTATCCTGGGACTTTATGTCCCAACCTTTTTGTATATCTATTTATCGTTCATGCCCTTACCTTGTAGTATAGCGTTCATATATTTATCAATACGATTATATCGCGTCTGACTACGTTTAGCCTGTGAAAAATAATATAGATATTGATGTTGACGTCCTGGCGTTAATTGATAAAATGCTTCTTTTAAACGGGGGAACTCTTCAAATTTTTGTTGTAGCTCCTCAGGTACTTCATAATCTTCATTCTTTTTCATTGGTACATTTTTACCAGCTTTTTCAGTTTTAATTGCTTCATTCAAGTAGTATTTTATTTCATCTTTACGCTTTTCTATTTCTTCTAAACTGTTAAAACGTAATTGTCGTGCTGCCTGTACTCTTTCAGTTTGTTGAATCAATGTATGATACTTATCTTCAAGTATTGCTCCTTTTTGAAAAAGCAACGCTACATAATCTTTAAATCCATGTATTAGCACAACATTTTTATTGTTTATCGTATAACAAGGATGCATCCATTTATAATTTTCTTCAAGTTCAGTTTCATTAAAAATTAAATTTCTCAAAAATTTATAACAATCTTGCCATTGGCTTTCTTTAGCTAAAAATTGATCAACTTGCTCATTTTTTTGTTTATTCATTCATTACTACACCTCTTTTAATTAACATTACCTTCTCATATTATATATTTGTTATTTATTCATATTTAATTAAACAATATTAATTGTATTATTACAAAAATTTAGTTTGACTAATGTTTTAACTAGCGTATAATTATAGCGTAATATTTTTGTTGATTATTCAACATATATAAAGGAGTATTTATGAAAAATAAAAACAAATCAAAAAGTAATAAGATAAGCCTTTCTCAACTTGTCCTCCTTGGTCTTGGTTCATTAATAGGATCAGGTTGGTTATTTGGAGCGTGGGAGGCATCTTCAATGGCCGGTCCAGCTGCCATCATTTCCTGGGTTATCGGTTTCTTAGTCATTGGAACGATTGCCTATAACTATATTGAGATAGGAACTATGTTCCCTCAATCAGGCGGTATGAGTAACTACGCACAGTATACTCACGGCTCATTACTTGGTTTTATTGCAGCATGGGCGAACTGGGTATCATTAGTAACAATTATCCCTATTGAAGCTGTGTCTGCTGTTCAATATATGAGTTCTTGGCCATGGGATTGGGCTAAACCAATGGGATCTTTAATGAAGGATGGCTCAATCAGTACTTACGGTTTGATCGCTGTTTACATCATTATTGCAATCTTTTCATTATTAAACTATTGGTCAGTAAAATTATTAACATCATTTACAAGTTTAATTTCAGTATTCAAATTAGGTGTCCCTATTTTAACCATAATTATGTTAATGGTTTCCGGTTTTGATACAGGTAATTATGGACACTCTATCGGTACATTTATGCCTTACGGAAGTGCACCTATTTTTGCTGCAACAACAACATCTGGAATTATCTTCTCATTTAATGCATTCCAGACAATTATTAACATGGGATCAGAGATTAAGAATCCAGAGAAAAACATCGCACGTGGGATTGTTATTTCACTTACATTAAGTGCTATATTATATATTGTTTTACAAAGTACGTTCATTACATCAATGCCAAGTTCGATGTTGCATGAACATGGATGGAGCGGTATCAATTTCAATTCACCATTTGCAGATATGGCAATTTTATTAGGTCTTAACTGGTTAGCAATATTACTTTATATGGAAGCAGTTGTGTCACCGTTTGGTACTGGAGTTTCTTTTGTTGCCGTTACTGGACGTGTGTTACGCGCTATGGAAGAAAATGGCCATATTCCTAAATTCTTAGGTAAAATCAATAAAAAGTATAATATCCCACGTGTTGCCATTGCATTTAATGCAATTATCAGTATGATTATGGTGACATTGTTCCGCGACTGGGGTACACTAGCTGCAGTTATTTCTACTGCAACATTAGTTGCATATTTAACTGGTCCAACAACGGTTATTTCATTACGTAAAATGGCTCCAAAAATGACTCGTCCATTCAAAGCTAATATTTTAAAATTTATGGCACCTTTATCCTTTGTTTTAGCATCATTAGCTATCTATTGGGCAATGTGGCCAACGACAGCAGAAGTTATTTTAATTATTATTTTAGGTTTACCTATTTATTTCTTCTATGAATATAAAATGAATTGGAAGAATACTAAAAAACAAATTGGCGGAAGTTTATGGATTATTATCTACCTTATTGTTCTCGCATTCTTATCATTTATTGGAAGTAAAGAGTTCAAAGGCTTAAATTGGATTCACTATCCATGGGATTTCTTAGTCATCGTAATCGTTGCTTTAATCTTCTATCAACTTGGTACGACAAGTTACTTTGAAAGTATTTATTTCAAACGTGCAAACAAGTTGAATAAGAAAATGGGTGACAAATTGCGTAAAACACGAAAAAAAGCGCGTCATAAAGATTGGAAAGAACGCGATAGACAAGAACAAAATCAATAAGACGACAGCTTATAGAATATAAAATATTTATAATAAAAGCTTGGGACTATCATCATTGTCTCAAGCTTTTTAATATACTAGTAATTATGAATTAAATTCAAAAGTTCATATAATTCTATCTGATATCATTCGTTAAATATTCAGTTATACACTTAATATCATTTTTACTTCGTTTGTAAATTTAATTTTTTAACACATTATTCAAGTCAATCATCAACAGTTCTTTTCACTTTGTTACTTGGTCACATTTCATCTAAATATTATTTTTCATGTTATAGTTAAGCTACGACTTTATATGTAAAGGTGTGTTCAAACATGGTTCAAGTCAAGATAGGTAACTGTACCATCAGTGGCTTACACAAAAAGAATATTGATGTATTCTTAGGTATCCCGTATGCCAAACCATTCAATAAGATATCTCGATTCCAACATTCAAAGCTTATGGAACTAAGCAAGCCAATGATTGATGCAACTCATATTCAATCCATCCCACCACAACCCTACAATTCACTTGAAGACTTTTTTTCGATGACAGATTCATCGTTTAATTCTTTTAAACAAAATGATTATTGCCTGTTTTTAAATATTTGGAAACCATCATCCAATCAAAATCATTTACCTGTAGTGATTTACTTTTATGGTGGTAGTTTTCTTCAAGGACATGGTACAGCTGAACTATATTGTCCTGAACACATAGTAGAACAAGAAAATATAATAGTAGTTACTTTTAATTATCGCTTAGGTGCACTCGGCTACCTAGATTGGTCTTATTTTAATCAACATTTGAACTATAATAATGGGATTTCTGATCAAATTAACGTTTTAAAATGGGTACATCAATATATCGAACATTTTGGCGGTGATCCAAATAACGTGACACTAATAGGTCAATCTGCGGGTAGTATGAGTATCATGACATTAATGCAAATGCCCGAACTTGATGATTATTATCATAAAGTAATGTTATTAAGTGGAACGTTAACAACTGATACACCACTCAATGCACATACTAAAGTACAACATTTTTCACAACTCATGAGACATTATTTTCCTAATAAAACACTTAAGACACTTACCAGTGATGACATTTTATATCTAATGGAGTCTCAAAAAATAGAGCGCGGAAGATCTCGTGGACTTGATTTGATTTATCAACCTATTAAAGATCATCATATGTCACGATCCATTAAAAAATTCTCCAAGCCGACATTCATGAGTTATACACACGATGAAGGTGATATTTATATTGAAGACGCAACACGCACTTTACCTTCTGAACGTTTTATTCACTTGATGACTCAATATGGTGCACACGTCGAAAAAATTGATGTCATTACAATGAAACAACAAAGAAATTTAATAACAGAGCATTGTTTTGTTCGTCCGACTTATCTATTTTTAAATCAAATGAATAGTTGCGACACTTGGCTAGCACGTTTTGATTGGCATCAACCCCATACCTCCTACTTTAAAAGTGCATATCATATATTGGATTTAGTATTTTGGTTTGGTCACCTCTCTATTTTGACTAAAAATCATTATTCTGTAACCCAACATGATATGAATTTAAGTCGTAACATGATATCTGACTTAGCTTATTTTGCCCGAAAAGGTAGGATGCCATGGAAATGTTATGAACCTCATCATCAAGCGTTACATATCTATAAATAAAGACTGGAAAAGGCACTGATAACATACGCAAAACTAATATCATAAAGATACTTCTATGTGCTATCGTGCAAACCTTTTCCAGTCATAATTTTTTAGCATAGTGTCTATTTTTTAAAGTGAATACAATGATAAGACTAATTAAACCTATCAATGCACTAGTATAAGTAACATATTCCACTGATAAATGTGTCATAACGAGTCCACCTACGATTCCGCCAACGCCAATACCGGCATTGAGACTCGACATATTCCAACTCATCACTTGGCTTGTATCACCTTCGACGTGTTCAATAATACCGCTTTGAATAGCTGGATTTGTACTCCACTGCATTAAATTCCACATAAATAAGCCGACTAATAATAATCCTGTTCCTGGTAATAATAAGTTAAGAATTATCATCATTAATATAAATATTGAAATCGAAATTATTAACCAACGCTTACTAGTAAACTTATCAGATAAAACACCGCCTAATGAAGTACCGATCACACCTGCTACACCATTAACAAGCAGTGCTAAAGACACAAAAGACATTTCATGTCCATTGGATAAAATTAATGGATTAATAAACACGAATGTTACAGAATTAGCAACCAGTACTAAAAATGTAATCATCAGATATTTAATAACCTCACGAGGTCTTATGACGCTTGAGCCAGTTTGTGATTCAATACTAGCTGAACGAAGTGTTTGATTAGGATGTGACAATTCATCTTCTTTTGGTAGATATATTAACATCAAAATACCAACAAATACACTTACAACAATAATAAATAAAAATGTAAATCGCCATCCTACCCAGTCGCCAATCACTGTACCGATGGGAACACCAAAGACATTCGCCCCACTAAAACCTGTATAAACAATGCCAATCATTTTACCTCTGTTTTTTGCTGATGTGAGCATCGCCGTGAGTGCTAAAACTTTCACAATAATGAGTGAAGCTGCGGCAGAAGATAAAATACGTCCTACAACTATTATTGCAAAATGAGGCGCAATGGCAATCATACCATTCCCGAAGATAAAGATAATTAACGTCCATAATAATACTGATCGCGAAGCAAACCGATGAGTCAATTTCACTAATAACGGACCACATATCGCAAAGGTAAGCGCGTACAACGTCACCAGTTGCCCAACCACCGCTTCAGAAACATGAAGATCTTGGCTCATTAAATTCATAATACCTGCAACCATCATCTCAACCATACCTACGATAAAAACACTTAATATAAATGTTGTTGTGCGTGCGACAGTCATAATATCTAGATGCCCCTTTCAAAGTAATGACGTAACTATTGATTTTGACTAAAATAAAACAGCTACAAACTTATCATTGTTTATAACTGTTTTATTATATAATATTTAAAGCTGTACTGTGTAGATTAACAACGATATTTAACTACTTTGTCTTGTGCGTTGCGTTCTAGCAATGAGTTGATGACGAGCATTAAAGAACTGGCCGTAACTCATATACGTTGCAATGAGTGCAGACATAATCGTCGCTGTTGTATGAATAAACACGACAAGCAATTGAAATTTAATTGCTTGAAGTGGGTCAACGCCTCCGATAATCAATCCCGTCATCATACCTGGAATTGAAACTAAACCATATGTTTTTACAGAATCAATTGTAGGAACAATCGCTAAGCGTATACTTTCTCTAATAGATGATTTTGATGCGAGCTTAGGTGTCGCTGCTAACGTAAGTTTGGATTCAATATCAGAAACATCTTGAACAAATGCTCTTTCTAAATTCTGGTAAGCGAGATTAATCGCGATTAAACCATTATTAGCTAACATACCTCCAATTGGAATCACTTCATTCGCTGTAAATTTAATTGCACCTGTAGCAACAGTTGCCGCCAATGGTAGTGCTGTTCCCACAAATATAGCCACAAATGATATCCAAAAAACATGATGCATGACAGGTGAAGCACGACTTATTGTATTCCAAGATGCATTAATAATAATGACTAACACACAAAGCACTAATAACCATTTTTCATTAATTTCGAAAATATAATGTAATAAAAAACCTAAAATCAATAATTGTATGGTTGCTCTAATTGTAGCAATAACTAAATCTTTGATAATATGTAATCCTTCTTTATAAGAAATAAAGATAGGGATTAGTAATAAAAGTGCTGTCAGGCAAAGTGCTGTATTACTCATTACCATTCAACTCCTCATCACTCGATATCTTACCGTCAGTAATTGTGATTCTACGCTTAAAATGACGCATACTTTGGTCATCACTATGTGTAATCCACAAAATGGCAATCCCTTTATCCGCTAGTTTAAATATAATTTCTTCAATTTTCTTTTTATTATGTGTATCTAAAGCGCTAGTAGCTTCGTCCAATAATAAAACTTCAGGTTCATACATGAGTTGCCGTGCGATGGTAATACGTTGTTGCTCTCCCCCAGACATGTGCTCAAATTGAGCATCTAACTGATAATTACCTAGTCCCACTTGAGAGATGAGCTGTTTCGCTTTATCACGGTCATAAGCTTCATTTCTAGCCTCAGCAGGAAATTTCATATTATCTTCAATTGTATAACCAATTAACTCACTTTGTTGCATTAAATAACTCACACGTGTTCTTATCTCTTCCGGCTTATAATCAAAGTAAGATTGATCATTCAAATATAAATCTCCACTCGTAGGACTAATTAAATGATTCAATTGTTTGAGTAAAGTACTCTTACCGCTTCCAGAAGGACCTACAATAGCAATCGTGTCTCCTTTATTAATATTCAAATTAATATCATCTAAGATCGTACGATTATCAACCTTGTATGTAAGATGTTCAACCTTAAGTAGCAATTTAAACACATCCTTATATCGACATTACTAAACTCTATTCCCTATTTTGACTATTTTATTATTATTAAATTTAAGTTTGTACCTGTTAAATTATAGTACTCAATCACTCACTTATATTATAGATGTATATACACTTATAAATGCAACCACACTTAAAATCATATGCATTAGTATAGCAACTGCTAAATTTCTACCACTAGAATACTTATTATCTGAACTAGTTTATTTGAGAGTGTTGGGTTCTAATATGAAGTAATAGTTTACTTAAACGCAATCGTATAAGTAGAAGCACTGTTCAAAATGCTATTAAATTTGTAATCATGTGCAAAGCAATTGGTACTGCTAAATTACGGTGGCTAAAATGGTAACCTATAACAAATACGACTGCTGCAATAAAGTAAGGTCCTGCTTCAAATGGTGAAACTGCATCGGTACAATGAAAATATGTAAATCCCACTACTGACACAATATACATCAAACCATAAGTTAATTTTTTACCTAGTTCATGAATGATTAAATGACGAAATAAAAGTTCTTCAATGATTGGTGTAAAAATAACAATATCTATAAATAGTATGGGTGTTATCCACGTATGTGTAAATAACTCTTCAATTCCCTCTTCATTAACTGTCTCATAATATTGATACTGTTCAGGTAAAAAATCAATTGAATATTCCCAAAGACTTGTAAAAATCTCTGTACTTAACGCACAAATAATAAGTAAAGGTATATATTTTTTTAATTCTTTAATTTTAGTCATTGCAGTCGTTATCATCGTTCTTTTATGTAATAAATAAAAAATAAGAATAACAACTGCCTCTCCGACAAACGCATATACAGTACTTGCATCATTATAAAAGCTATTTAAATAATCTTCAGATAAATAACCATTAACTATAGCTAATATCTACGTTGTAATATTAGCGAACAAATCAGGTAAAATAAAAATTGCCAAAACATATAAAAGAACAAGCAAAAAATCCCTTTTGACTATTTTCTTTAATTTAAATTTCCCCTCAACGGTAGTTTGAGTTTGACAATAACAATGTTGTACTTCCTTTGACATAATAAACTCCTATTTCGAACTTTTCTTCTTAAAAGTTGGTATACTTACTTAATATTTCTATAAAAAGGATACATTGCAAAATCACTTGAAATATATAAGCGACAATTAAATTATCCCGCGATTTAATATATAGTATTGTAGCTGCTGAAGCAATAACGATATATGGAAGAATTTCAAAAATCGATGCCATGTCGTAAACATGTACGATCGTTTCAATAACAATAGACAAACCAATTACAAATTGTCTATTCCATACTTTTCCTAATTCATGGATGATGAGATATCTATAAATGATTTGTTCTACCATTGGACGTAAGAATACCATGGATATAAAAGTAACTAACAACACATAAGGTGATTTAAATAGTCCTAATGTACGTTGTTCGTATTGCGTGAGATGATAACTTAAATGATTAGGTAATGCTGTTCCAATCACCCGAACTATAAGTAATAATAAATATACGACAATCGCAACTATTACAATTTTAATTATTTTATTCTTTGCAACTATCCATTGTTGCTTCATCACATCATTTATTACAGATTGATGCATTTTATAAAAGATAACTAATATTAGACCTTGAGCAATCACAAAACTTAAACTCAATGAAAAATGATACAACCATTGTGGTGGTGCCTGTTGTGTTATCATTGCAGTGATTCCTAATGAGCCGAAAACAACAATGATTGGTACGATACTTTGTAATAAAATATAAGCTGGTATTAATATAAAATTTCTTTTTAAAACTGTCCCACTGTCTGATAAATGATACGGTCGACCTTGTTTCTCTGAAGATTGTTTAATATCCATATTGTCCCTCTTCTCGCATAAAACATATATTTTTATCTTAATACAGCCGCACAATAATTTTAATGTTTTTCTATTAGACTTTCATTGTAAAACGCATACAGTGTTGTATCATAATATTGAAAACGTTTTTAGGGGGTATTGTTTATGTCAGTTTTAACTGTCATGCAATTCATAGTCAATATTATCATCATGATTGTGTTATTAACGATTATGATTCTTGGGGTTATTTGGTTATTTAAAGACAAAGGTCAAAATCAACACAGTGTACTAAGAAATTTTCCTGTTTTGGGTCGAATACGTTATATTTCTGAAAAAATCGGTCCCGAATTAAGACAATATTTCTTCGCAAACGATAATGAAGGAAAACCTTTTTCACGAAGTGATTATAAAAATATTGTTTTAGCTGGAAAATATAAATCACGAATGACTAGTTTCGGTACAGGTAAGGATTATGAAGAAGGGTTTTATATTCAGAATACGATGTTTCCACTTCAAGCGACTGAATTACATATCGATCATACTGAATTCATTTCTACATTCTTATATCATATTGAGAATGAGCGCCTATTTAGTAGAGAAGAACACAGAAAAAGCGCTCAGGTTGATCCGTTTTTCTTAACTGATGAACATGCAGTCATATTAGGCTCTAACCTTAAGCATCCCTTTAAAATTAAACGATTAGTTGGTCAATCTGGGATGAGTTATGGCGCTCTAGGTAAAAATGCAATTACTGCACTGTCAAAAGGATTAGCTAAAGCTGGTACTTGGATGAATACAGGTGAAGGCGGACTATCTGAATATCATTTAAAAGGCAATGGCGATATCATTTATCAAATAGGTCCGGGACTCTTTGGTGTCAGAGATCATGATGGTAATTTTAATAAAGATATGTTTATCAATCTTGCTGAACACGACAATGTACGTGCGTTTGAAATCAAGTTAGCACAAGGCGCTAAAACACGTGGTGGACATATGGAAGGCAATAAAGTCACAGAAGAGATTGCACGCATTAGAAATGTGAAACCATATGAAACTATTAATTCACCTAATCGTTTTGATTTTATTAAAAATCCAACAGATTTACTGAATTTCGTTAATCGATTACAATCAATAGGTCAAAAACCGGTAGGCTGTAAAATTGTTGTTAGTAAAGTTGAAGAAATAGAGACGTTAGTTAAAACAATGGTAGAGATAGACATCTATCCAAGCTTTATCACTGTTGACGGTGGCGAAGGTGGTACAGGCGCTACTTTCCAAGAGCTTGAAGATGGTGTAGGTTTACCATTATTTACAGCACTTCCTATCGTTTCAAGTATGTTAGAAAAGTATGGTATAAGAGATAAAGTTAAAATTTTTGCGTCTGGCAAATTAGTGACTCCAGATAAAATCGCAATTGCATTAGGATTAGGTGCAGATCTCGTCAATATTGCTAGAGGGATGATGATAAGTGTAGGATGCATCATGAGCCAACAATGTCATTTAAATACATGCCCAGTCGGAGTAGCAACAACCGATCCTAAAAAAGAAAAAGGACTTATTGTTGATGAAAAACAATACCGTGTTACAAATTATGTTACAAGTTTGCATGAAGGATTATTTAACATCGCTGCAGCTGTAGGCGTTCATAGTCCAACGGAGATTACTTCCGATCATATTATCTATAGACAATTAGATGGCACTACAACGTCCATTCAGGATTATAAACTTAAATTAATTTCTTAAATCACAACATCGAAAAGGAGCGAGACAGAATGCTGTCTCACTCCTTTTCAATTTAATTATCTTCATTCATTTTACTTTTATCTTTTAAACCATTACGTTTGAGTTGTTTAACAACCCTATCCATACTCACATGGTCACCTTTTTTGGCATCGGATGATATGAAACCTAAATTTTTCTTAAGCTGATCGATATCCGCATCTTTATAATCAATATCGATATGTTCGATGGCCTTTCGATCTTTAAAATCAGCTTTATATGTGACACCTTCTATCCCTTTAAAGGCTTGCTCATCATTTTTAAACATTTGTTTCGCTTCATCTTTAGTAATGCCTAAATCATCATATTTAACTGTTGCTATAGTAGATTGTTTGAGAACTTCATCATCTTTGTATGTCAAAGATGTAATCACTTGCTTTCCGTTGACTTCGCCTTCATAAGTTTTTGTGCGTTCCTTCCCACATGCTGAAAGAGATACAGCACTTATCACTATTACTACTAAAAGCGATATGACTTTTTTCATAGTAGTCGCCTTCTCTCATCTTTAATCATGTTAATTATATCATCTTTAATTTGAATATGTTACTTATATGAAGATAAATATCTTTTTATTTTGAAAATTTAAACATCTATAAACATGGGATTCAGAATTTCACTATTTAGAATGTTATACTACTTTTAAAGACTTATTAATGGAGGAATGACTATGCCAGAATCTAAAGCATTACTTAAATCTTTAACAGATGTTAATGGCATTTCTGGACATGAAATGCAAGTTAAATCATTGATGAAAGATTATTTAACACCTGTCAGCGACGAGATTGTTGAAGACCGATTAGGAGGTATTTTTGGTAAAAAGAATGCTACTCATGGAACTAAATCTTTAATGATTTCCGGTCATTTAGATGAAATTGGCTTTATCGTTACACAAATTGATGAACAAGGATACATTTATTTCACGCCCATTGGTGGCTGGTGGAATCAAGTCATGTTATCTCAAAAAGTGACGATTACTACTGAAAATGGTAAAGAGATACGTGGAATTATTGGTTCTAAACCACCACATGCCCTCTCACCAGAAGAGCGTAAGAAGCCTGTTGATATTAAAAATATGTATATCGATATTGGTGTAGGTAGTAAAGAAGAAGCGAAAGAAGCAGGAATTGAATTAGGTAATATGATTACACCTTATAGCGAATTCGAATCGCTAGCCAATGATAAATACTTAACAGCTAAAGCGTTCGATAATCGATATGGATGCGCACTTGCTGTTGATGTACTTCAACAACTTAAAGATGAAAACATAGATATCAATCTATATGCCGGTGCAACTGTACAAGAGGAAGTAGGTTTACGTGGTGCTAAAGTTGCAGCAAATTTGATTAAACCTGATTTAGCAATCGCTGTGGACGTCGGGGTTGCATACGATGTTCCAGGTATGACGAGTGAAAAAAATGAAGGTAAGTTGGGTGATGGCCCGTTAGCAATATTGATGGATGCCACTAGTATCGCTCACGATGGTTTGCGCAAACATATTAAAGATGTTGCTGAGCATCATAATATTCCTGTACAGTGGGCAACAACACCTGGTGGTGGTACAGATGCAGGTAGCATTCATGTAGCCAATGAAGGTATCCCAACAATTACAATCGGCGTGCCATTAAGATACATGCACTCTAATGTATCTGTGCTCAACATTGATGATTATACAAATTCAGTGCGCTTAATTACTGAGATTGTTCGCTCATTAAATGATGACAGTTATCAAGCGCTTATGTGGTAAATGAAGGAGGCATATCATGTTTTCTACTAGTAATAAAGCTAAAAAGACTATATTTGGAGCTATGACTTGTTCAAAATGTGGTAAGACACTCAATAATGATGAAAACATTACCATTAAAATCAATACTAAAGATTTAAAAGGTTATACTCACTTATCAAGTTGGGCTGATGCACAGTATAAATTGTGTGAAATCTGCTCAGAATAATCATTACCAGAGCACAAATGAATTAAGTTAACATTCATATTAGAATTTACTGCCACATCTCAATAACAAAAATTAAATTTGTTAAAATGCTTTAATAAAAATAAAATTTATTTCTGTGATTACCCGACAATATATTAAAACATGCCTGAGACAAGAAATGATGTCTTAGGCATGCTTTATTTTCAATAATTTTATTTAGTAGAGTTTTTCCAACTTTCATCACTTAACATTTCTCCAGGCCATGTATAAGCCATCACGCCACCATCGATACGAATAGTTTCACCAGTTATAAATGAACTATCATCAGAAGCTAAAAATGCTACAAGTTTCCCGACTTCATCCGGTGTTCCTAGTCGACCTAATGGTGTTACCCATTTTTGATTTTCTCGGAATGTTTGTCCGGCCTCTTCATCTGATGTACCTGCTAAATTATCAACAAGTGGTGTTTCGATTGTTCCAGGTGCTATGGCATTAGCACGAATATTTTCACGTCCATATTCTATAGCGATAGATTTTGTGAAATTAATGACACCACCCTTTGCAGCATTATACCCTGAACGGTATAAATCGGCAGCTTGTCCAGAGAATGAAGCTGTATTAATAATAGAACCACCTTGTTTCATCATTAAAGGTAATAAAAATTTAGTTACTAAAAACGTTCCTCTCATATCAACAGCCATAATTTTATCAAACACTTCAACTGGATACTCATGAATACGTCCGGCGCCATTATCTACACCCGCATTATTAAAAATAACATCTACATGTCCAAAGTCTTGTGCTATTTTTTCTGAGAATTGTTTGACTTGTTTATCATCTGAAATATCTACGCGATATGCAGTTGCTTTCCCACCATTATCATTAATAGACTGTACAGTTTCTTCTAATTGATCTGATATATCAAGCGCTAACACATGTGCGCCTTCTTTTGCTAAAGCCACGGCTGATGCTTTCCCAATACCAGTACTCGCACCAGTAATCACTGCGATTTTGTTTTCTAAACGTTCCATCCAAAGTCACTCTCCTATCACTTGTACATACTTAATACAATTAAGTATCATGTTAGTTTAATTTTTCCACGATGTGAATCAACTTAAACAGTGATAAAAATAAGACACACGAAAAAAATAAATAGCTGAGTTAAGTTATACACTTATGTACTTTTCTTTTTACTAAAATTATATTTTTAAAAATTATAATTACTAATCAATCATCTTAAATATTTCAGAAAAATTAACTGTAAGTTCTTTTCAATTTATCTATATCATGTACAATAAAATTAAATAGGGATTATTTTAAACGCATTGTTTGAATAATAGGAGGCACACATGGAAGAAAGAATTGGTTTGATAGACATTGGTTCCAACACGATTCGACTTGTTATATTTGGCTACAATAAAAAAACTGGACTCAATGAAATACTGAATATAAAAACACCTGCACGATTAAGTCAATATCTCACAAAGTCCAATGAAATGAATGATGAAGGTATTCATGTTTTAAAAGAGACATTAAGCAGTTTTAGAAAAGTTGCAGATAAATTTAACGTTGATGCATTATATCCCATCGCAACAGCTGCTATTCGTCAATCTAAAAATCGTGAAGCTATCATTAAAGAAATTAAACAAGATATTCATATCGAAATTCAAATTGTACCTGAAGAAGATGAAGCATTTTACGGTTACTATGCGATTACACATACTACCGATATTGAAAATGGAATTTCTGTCGATATCGGTGGCGGTTCTACCGAAGTTACCCTTTTCAAAGATAAGCAACTTAAAGAGTCTCACAGCTTTCCATTCGGCGTGGTATCACTTAAGCGTCAGTTTTTTGGTGATAAAGAACATAATGACAAAACAGCCATTAAAAATATGGAACAGTTTTTACGTGAGCAATTTAGTCAGCTAGACTGGCTATCCAATCAACATATTGCGCTTGTAGGAGTAGGTGGTTCTGCACGTAATGTTGCACGCATTCATCAATCAGCACATGCATACCCTATCGGTGGCGTTCATAACTATACGATGACTTCGAAAGATATTAACAATGTTTATGATTTAATCCGTAAAAGTTCTCGCGATGAACTAACAAATCTAGACGGTTTAAGTCGCGACCGCGTCGATATTATTCTGCCGGCTATCTCCGTCTTTAAAACGCTTTTCAAAAAAATTGACGCCACACAATTCACCTTCTCAAGAAAAGGGATTCGTGAAGGGTTTATTATGAACCACATCAGCAAACGATATCCTGATGAGTTTAATAAAAGTCATGTACGTAAAGATGCATTGCGTCATTTAGCGAACGAATATCATATTGAAGAAACGAGTGCTAATCGTCGTGTGAAATTAGCTGAATCCTTATTGAATCAAATTATAAGTGAACGATCACTTAATATTTCGGAAATAGAAAAAGAATTATTTATTGAAGGTGCCTACATCTATTACCTAGGTAGTTTCATTGATTCAGACTCAAGTTCACCACATACGTATTACTTAATCGCAAATTCAATGATTAACGGCTTTTCACATAAAGATCGTGTGAAATTAGCTTTGTTAGCTAGTTTTAAAAACAAATCTTTACTTAAATTTTATTGCAAAGAAACACAGTGGTTTAGTAATAAAGAAATAGATACAATACAAGCTTTAGGGGGGATTATTAAATTTGCAAACACCTTGAATATCTCACATACTAGTTTTGTAGAGGAAGTTAAACTAAAAGCAAAGAAAGATGACAAATACGATTTAATAGTTTATTACAAAGGATCACCTATTGCAGAAGAATACCAAGCAAATCGTCAGAAAAAGCATATTGAGAAAATTTTAAAAGGTAAGGTTTCTATTATATTTACAAAATCTTAAAATTATTATGATATTTTAGATTGGTGCATAATAAAGATTAATTAATGAGGTGTATGTATAGTATGCAAACTCGATTGGGAGAAAAAGATATTAATTTACCGCAGTATTACAACAATAGGGAGTTAAGTTGGCTAGATTTTAACTACAGAGTATTACAAGAATCATATGATAAAAATAATCCGTTGCTTGAAAAACTTAATTTTATTTCTATCTTTAGTTCAAATTTAGATGAATTCTTTATGGTTCGAGTGGCTGGGTTAAAAGACCAAGTCAAAATGGGATATGACAAACCTGAAAATAAAGCACAAATGACGCCTCAAGAACAACTTGATGCTATTAAAATTAAAAATACAGACTATGTGAACACTCAATATCAACGTTATAACGAATTAATTAAAGAATTAGCCAATTACGATATTGAGATGGTAAAACCTGAAGACTTATCAGATGCATTGATAGAAAAATTAGAACAAGAGTTCAAGTTAAGTGTCTTGCCGACACTGACTCCATTAGGTATTGATGCGTATCATCCATTTCCAAAGTTAAATAATAAAAGTTTAAATATTTTTGTTGATATCGATACGGAAGATGCCATTAATTCAGCTATCGTTCAAATTCCTTCATTAATTCCACGCTTTTTAACTTTAAATGAGGGTACAAAACAATACGTTGTCATGGTCGAAGATGTGATTACGTATTTCATCAATTATCTATTTACAGGATACGAAGTACTAAATACTTTTACTTTCCGAATAACACGTAATGCAGATTTAACCATTCATGAAGATGGTGCTGAGGATTTGCTTATAGAAATTGAACGTTTCTTAAAAGAACGTAAGAGTGGTTCCGCTGTACGTTTAGAATTAGATTGTCGCACTTCTGAAAAAGAGAATGTAGAATGGTTAATCAATCAATTAGAAATTGAAGATAATGATATTTATTATTTGGATGGGCCACTGGATTTAACATTCTTATTTGGATTGGTTGATCATCTATCTCATAAACTCAAGTATTTAACGTATGATAAATATACCCCTCAACCACCTAGATCATTAGGTAACAAGAATATCTATCAATTATCATTAGAAAGAGATATATTCTTCCACCATCCGTATGAATCTTTTGAACCAATAGTTGACTTTATTCGACAAGCAGCAGATGATCCAAATACAATCGCTATCAAACAAACCTTGTATCGAGTGAGTAAGGATTCGCCGATTATTAACAGCTTAAAAGAAGCTGCTGAAAACGGCAAGCAAGTAACGGTGCTCGTAGAATTAAAAGCACGCTTTGATGAAGAAAATAACGTACATTGGGCACGTATGCTTGAAGATGCTGGCTGTCACGTTATTTATGGTATGACACATTTAAAAACGCATAGTAAAATTGCTTTAGTCGTTAAACGCATCAATAATGAACTGACGTCATTTGTTCATTTGGGTACAGGTAACTATAACGATAAAACTGCTAAATTATACACAGATATGGGTATCATCACGACAAATAAAGATATTGCTGAGGATGCAATTAACTTCTTTAATTACTTGAGTGGTTACTCAACAAAACCAGAATACAATAAATTGATTGTAGCACCATACGATATTCGAGACGTCTTCATTGATCGTATCGATAAAGAGATACGTAGTCATTTACAACATGGTAATGGTAAAATTATGATGAAAATGAACTCTTTAACCGATAAAACGATTATCGAAAAGCTCTTCGAAGCATCCCAAGCTGGTGTTAAAATACAACTCATCATTCGTGGTATCTGTTGTCTTAAACCAGGCATTCCAGGTATTAGCGAAAATATAGAGGTTGTTAGTATTGTGGGTCGTTTGCTTGAACATTCACGTATTTATTACTTCCATAATAATGGCGAGGCGCATATTTATTTATCTTCAGCTGACGTTATGACACGTAATATGATTAAACGTGTCGAAATATTATTCCCTGTTGAAGATAAATCAATAGGACAACGATTAGTTAACTATATGAATTTACAATTATCTGACAACCAAAAAGGTCGTTACCAAGATGCACAGGGCGTTTATCATTACGTCGAAAACAATTCATCACCTTTAAACTCTCAATCTTACTTGATGCAAGAAGCAATTAAGTATGGAGAAGAACTAAAAAAACAATCGGTACAACCTTCAGGACAACCCGTTCATTCTAGACGTGGTGGTAGTTGGATGCGAAAATTAAAAAACACATTTAAAAGATAAACTCACCTTGACAATTGTATTTTATATGAAATGAACACGAAAATAATAAATATCTTTTTATAACTATTCAACTTGTTATTCTTTATAATAATTAAGAGGTACAGAACACATCACTTTAACTCAACATTTTGAGAGTATAAAAGTCGTTCTTGTACCTCTTTTTTATCTATGATGATTTATAGGATTGTGGGTGTGCATACCACTCTTTTAAAAATGTATATAAAACATCACTATATTGTGCTAATTCCCTTGCTTTTATTTTCTCATCTACGCTATGTGCTTCTTCTAAACTACCTGGGCCATATAGTATTGTGGGAATGCCAAAATGTGCTGTCCAACCTCCATCAGTTACAGTTGTACTCATACCATGTTCAAGCTTTTTATTATGAATATATTCATGTGCTTTTTCTAATTGCTTAAAACCTGGATGATGTGTCGGCACAGTGAAACTTGGGAAGATTTCTCCTTTATCCTCAATCATGGATGTACCACCCCATTCAAATTCAAGTGGATTCTCTCTGAGCCATACATCTGCTTCTGCAACCTTATTTAAATATTTCTCTATTTCATCAACTACAGATTCATAACTTTCGTTCGGTAAGTAATGAACAGTAATCCATAATCGACATTCATCTGCAATAAATGCAGGATGACGTCCACCTTCTATGACAGCTGGGTTAATTGTATTCGCACCTGGCGGCATTCCAGGACTCTTCTTCATGACAGCCCAATGTCTTTCAAGTTCATTAAGCGATTGAATCACCTTTGTCATTTTTTCAATGGCACTTGCACCAAACAAGCCCCCACCGGCATGTATCGTTTGACTACGCGCACCATCATGTATTGTATTCTTACTTTTAACTGTAATCCATCCAGTAATCACGCCACCTTGCCCAAGTGCTTGATTCTCACTCGTATCTAAGACAAGAGCTAAGTCACCTTTAGGTCCTATTTCACACGCACGTTTAGTCCCTGCTTCACCTACTTCTTCACCGACTACTGATTGAACAATAATATCCCCTTCAGGGCGTAGTCCTTCTTGATGTAATTGCTCCAAGACGTAGAATAACGAAGACATACCACCTTTCATATCGCTAACACCACGACCGTATAACCATTCATCTTTGTTGGTAAGTTTAAAAGGTGGATACTGCCAATATTGATCGTCATCTACAGAAGCTACATCAACATGCCCATTCAATATCAGTTTTGGCGCTTGAGGATTGTGTCCTTTTAAGGTTGCTACTATCACACTATCATTGTCATATAACTGTTCTCTTTGTATTGAAAAATCCAGTTGTTTAAGTAACGTTTCAATTTCATCTTGCAATGGATCTGTATTACGTCCAGGTGGACTTTCAGTATTAAATTTAACTAGCATATCTAAAATTTCAAATTGACGTTTATCCAATTGATATCCCATCCTTTGTATAAAGTGGTTGAATTCAAACGTAACAATTTAAGTGTAACATGAAACGAAAATGCTATTTTAAATAAAGAAATGTCACCATTTAAACAGGTCTTATCGTTACTTCATTAACATTAACGTGACTAGGTTGTGTTAAAGCATATACTACAGCATCAGCAATGTTCTGTGCTTCAAGTTTTTTGCGTTCTCCAAAATCAGTACCTTCCGTCATTGGGGTATCAACCATTCCTGGTGAAATACTAGTCACTTTAACACCTGTACGTGCTAATTCTTTTTCAAGAGACTGTGTGATTGCATGTATTGCTGCTTTTGTCGCACCATAAACGGCATTCGTCTTTGTTGGTTCAAATCCTGATACCGATGCAAGATTGATGATATGCCCACTAGATTGTTTTAACAAATAAGGCAATGTTGCTTGTAAAACATGGAGTGTACCTTTAATATTTACATCTATCATAGTATCCCACTGCTCAACATTATAGTCTGTAATTTTAGATGATAAACTTTGACCTGCGCTATTCACAACAATATCGATATGACCAAAATGGTCTATTACAGCTTTTAACATATCATCTATGTTCGATTTTACAGTGACATCCGCTGAAACAACTTTAGCTGGGGTATTTAATTGCTGGGCTATTTCGTTTAAGCGTTGTTCGTTACGACCAACCAGAACTATTGATGCACCTTGTTGACTTAACTTTTTGGCAATCGCCTCTCCTATACCGCTACTCGCACCTGTAACGACTGCAACTTTCTCTTTTAACTTTGTCATACATCACTACTCCTTATCATAGTATTATTTTGAATATCTTTATCATAACGTTTTGTTAGAGAATAGGACATTAATGTGATTTATAGATCAACTTTAAACAAAACGAATCAAACATATATTTAATTATAAAAATCATTTTATATTTAGTCATTTTCATTATAAAGTAAACATAGTAACTAAAAAATAAAAGTCAAGTTTTAGGAGGAACAGTAATGTCGTTTTATGAACGGGTATTAAAACTAAGCGAAAATAATCATCGTACTGCTTTTGAATTTCGTTTTGAAGAATTATTTTCAGAGGAAGAATGGTGCGCATTATCGCTAGCTGAACGTCAGGAACAAGAAAAAGCATTTAGATGCGAAGTGAACAAGCGAGACGATATACGTATATCATTTTCAAGTGAAAACGATGCTAAAAATAAGTTATTTAATATTGTTTATGCTTACAATTCCGTAAAAAAGAACTTTAAACAGGCTGAACATTCTAGAAATCCTAGAGGTCGAAACGTTTAATAATTATCAAGACAGTTTGCATTGTGATGATTAAAATATGTTGGGAAATGAAAGATTCGATGTGATCATAGGATATTTCGTGTGAGAGAATATGACACATTAAAAAAATGAAAGTCATCGTTTAATCACAAATCAAAAATGAAGACCATAACTCACAGGGGTAGTAAGTTACGGTCTCCTAACATATTAATTTAGATTTTAGGGGTATATAGAGTGTCAATTTTGCCCTCAATTACTCTTTGAGAGCAAGCGAGTTCAACATTGTGGGAGTTCGTCAAAAATCAACTTGTAACGAGGGCTTTGCGCTCTAAACTATAATAGTATAATCTTTCAGCATCAATATACGGGATAGAATCAATCGTCAAATAACCATCCTTGATGTCTCCAACCAACCCTTGGTTAACGCCTGTGTTTACATAGATGTCATAACTACTTACATCGGAGAAGATCAATTCTTCTATAGCATTTCTCATAGTCATCACCTCAATAATTTACTCTTTCCTTACACTTCATATACTACATCATTTTATGTAAATTAAAAGCATTTTGTGATACATTTCACAAAAGTATCACTAATTTTTACTAATAATCAAAATTCAGAAATAATAATTTTAGTATAAGTAATTAAGTGATATATCTATAAATATCATCTCGAATGGACGTATTCATTGATAAATGCATAGTAACCACGCTATTTCCATTAGGCATATAATCTTGCTTCTCAGTTCCATTAATATATTTGGCTTTACCTAAATAGTAGAAATATTTCCCTTCATCATCTCTTTTTTTCACAAATATATACATATCTGTATTATTTTCTTCATGCTTTAAAATATTTTGTACTTCTGGTGAAGTTAATTTACGATTAGACCGCGTGTACCATTTTAATTCGTCTTGGCTCAAAAATTCATCGTCATACTTAGTATTATCGCTGATATTCTCATGTTTATCATAAGTGATAAATAAAGGAAGTGTACGATGTTTCATACGATAACCATTAATAGTTCCTGATTCATCTTTATCCCAGTTTAATAACTTAACAAAATCTTCCCTAGAATATTTGTTATATAGAATTAAACTGTTTTTCTTATTTTGGTATTTGTCATTATTATAATTAGCAAGATCAATTAAATCATGAACAAATGTGTTAAATAGTGATTTATTTAAAGCCTCTTTAAATTCATTTCCTAGACAAATAAGATTATCCTTATATTGTATTAAAGGCAATCCATAAGTTTTACCTATAGTCTTTTTGAAAAAAGTAAAATCTAAAATACTTAATGAAGTGTTAATATCATATTCAGAAATATCGTTATTAATGTTTAACATTTTTTTTGTTAAGTTTTCATAAGTTACGTCATTTTGTATAACTTCTTTCAATACATCAATATCTACTTTTTTAAGTCCAGGTGCTAATTGTCTTGATAAAAATGTTAAATTTTTAAATTCATTAATACTTAATTCATTCTCAATAATTTTATTTTTTATTAAAAACTCATAATAATTTTTAAAACGTGAGAAAATCACACTTGGATCAATCGAATCGTTATTTATAAAGTCCATAAGTAAAGGTAATTTACCTATACGGTCTTTTAAATTGTTAAAAGCTTCTTTAATTAGTTTTGGTTGATTTAATTTAACAGAATCTAGTGAATTATAGATTTTATTTTTAGCTACTTCTTCAAAATTTATTGTTGAAACACCGTTTAAAACCGTAGTATCTGTTAAGAATTTTCTGTAATTATCCTTATTTTGAGATTTATTTCCAGATAAGGCTATTGGGATCATATAGTTAGTTTTATAATTCCCAATAAAATCAATAACAGTAACGAATTCTTTATTATTACTTTTTCTTAATCCTCTACCAAGCTGTTGAATAAATATAATACTGGATTTAGTAGGTCTTAACATTACAACTTGATTAATTTCTGGAATATCAATTCCTTCGTTAAACAAATCAACAGTAATTATATAATTAATAGATCCTTCTTTTAGTTGTTGAATTGTTTCAGTTCTATAAGCTATAGAATCTTTTCCTGTCAAACCAACTGATGATATACCACGTTTACTTAATTGGTTTGCTAATTGATACGCCTCCTCCCTACTACTAACAAATATTAAACCCTTTAAAGCGTCACCTGAATAACCATAATAATTAGTCTTTTTTATGATATGTTCAACACGCTCATTAGATGCTAAATATTTTAGATTAAATGCATCTTCTTGACTCATTTCATTTTGAATATAATCTGTAACTCCAAAATAATGAAAAGGACATAAAATATTACTCTCTAAAGCCTCTTGTAAACGAATTTCATAAGCAATATTATAATTAAACAATTCAAAAATATTTAATTCATCAGTTCTTTCTGGTGTTGCAGTCATTCCTAGCAAAAAGTTAGGTTTAAAATAATTAAATATTTTCTGATAACTAGATGCAGCAGTTCGATGCGCCTCGTCAAAAACGATATAGTCAAAATGATTAGAGTTAAACAATTTATAATTTTCCTTTTTAGAAAGTGTTTGAATTGTTGCAAAAAGGAATTTAGCATCATGATCTTTTCGCTTTCCCGTTAATAATCCAAAATTACTTTCATCCTCATATGGAAAAACTTTCTTAAATTCTTCTATAGCTCTATTTAATATACCTTCATTATGAACAATAAATAGAAATTTATCTGGAGAATAAGCCCTTACATCAAGTGCGCATAAAATAGTTTTTCCAGTTCCTGTCGCAGAAATAATTAACCCCTTTTCTTCTCCCACATTTCTCAAAGACTCTAATGACTTTAATGCGTGTTCTTGCATTAAATTGGGTTTTATAAGTTTTGATTCATTAAACTTTTTAATATCTGAATTTTGAACGGCAGTGTTATCAAATACTTTTTGCAATGATTGATATTCAAAAGACTGTTTATATTCCTTTATCCATTCATCAGTTAAAGAAAAGCTAGAATCCCAAAGTTCATCAAACTTATATTTAATATTGTTAACAAGATCTCCATTTTTATGAGTTGATAAAAATAAATTATGTTCATAATTCAATTTCAATGCATTAGAAGTTAAATTCGAACTCCCTATAATAAAGGAAGTATGATTATGATGTTCAAATATGTATCCCTTAGCATGGAACCCCTCAATGTTTGTTAATTTAACCTCTACATTCTCTATTTTTAATAATTCCTCAAACATTTTCGGACTATTAAAACCTAAGTAATTTGATGTTATTATCCTTCCTTTTACGCCTTTCTTACTTAAATCATAAAAATGTGATTTTAGACTTGCCAAACCACTTTCTGTTATAAATGCAACCGAAATACAAAAAGATTGGCAATTGTGCAGCTGATCTATAATAGTAGAAAGAACATTTTCCTCTTTGTTATTTACTAGTAATCTTGGAACAAAATTACCTTTATGGGAACTATCTTTATCTATAAACCCTTTATATAAAGATTGCTTAATATCTTGTATCAAATTACTCAATCTAATTCTCCTCTATTATACGTCTTACAGCAGGTACGTCTGCTGGAGCCCATTCTAATTTATCTAATTCATTTTTTCCTACCCATTTTATTTCCTTATGCTCAGTTAAAGTTGGTTTTTTATTGTTAAGTTTACACTTGTAGGTTGTTAAGTTAACTATTCCAAAGTCATACTCATAAGTTGTGGTTGTTACCTTATCACCAACAATTAAATCACATTTCATTTCTTCTTTAATTTCTCTTATTAATGCATCTTTTTCGGTTTCCCCATTTTCTATTTTCCCACCTGGGAACTCCCATTTTAAGGGTAAACTCATATTTTCGCTTCTTTGCGCACATAATATTTTGTTATCAGAGTATATAATAGCACCTACTACATTAATTTCCTTTTTCAATTTCATCACCTTCACACCTTAATAAATTTATTTTAATTTTAACAAATGTATATGTGTTTATACATCCAAACAACTGCGAAAAATGCTCTGTTTATGTATATAAAATTTATTTTTTAAACAAGTCGTGGTTTACATACTTAATATATTAGATGAGTTAAAAATATGATTTATATAGATAATTCATTGTTATTAAACGTATTTTATTTATGCATAAAAAAAGGTATTCAGATCATCTCAACCATCTGAATACCTAATGAATACCTAAAATTTTCAATTTATATATAATTACTTTACTCTCTCAAACAACTTCTGATAGTTATTCTTTGCTTGTTCATACTTGAGTGCATTTTTTGTTTCAACTTTTGTTAGTGGATTTTTAATTATTTTATCCATATAGGCTGCGAATGCTTCAATGTTATCTGGCTCAACAAGATAACCATTTTCACCGTGCTCTATGATTTCACCAGGACCGTATCTTACGTCATAAGCAATGACTGGGCAACCTACTTCAATACTTTCCATAACGGTTAAACCAAAACCTTCGTATTCACTGGTTAATAGTGAGGCTTTAGATTTTTTGAATTCTTCAAGTGGATGCTTGGTAAAATCATTTAAATCAACTTTATCTTCAATTTGATATTCTTTAACTAAATCTAGTATGACTTGTTTTTGATTTTGTTCATCTGCACCATAAATCGCTAATTTCGTTTGATGTCCATATTTTAAGAATTGATTATAAGATTTGATTAAATGGTCCACTTGTTTTTGTTTGCCTAGTCTACCAATAAATACAAATCTATCCTCTTTGTCTTGAGTATCTTGTTGTCCATAGCTTTTAATAAAGTGAGGTACAATCGATATTTTTTCATCGCTGATACCATATGCATGTTGAATATCGTCTTTTTGCATATGTGTGAGCAAGAGGTATTGAGCTACTTTATCAGAATTTTCCAGTGCAATTTTGTATGAAGATTTAATATGATCTCCATCGATGTGGCTATTATGAAATACAAGCACATTTTTTGTGTTCATACAGTTATTTAAAAGTGGTTTATCTAGAAGTCTAGCATCATTAAAAACAATATCATTTTGCTTAAAGCGATGTTCGAAATAATATTTAAAGAGATCTTTTTCGTTTTTAAAAGCCTTCATGATACGTTGATTTTTAAAAATTTGAATGAAATCTAATTCATTTGCCTTTTGAGAATTGAAAAATTTTTTACAGTAAATACTTCCCTCTGTGTCAAAATATTCTTCCAAAATTTTGTGATATGTGCGACTTGAGAAGTAAATCTTTCTATGCAATTGACCGAAGTGATTATATTCTCTACGTTCAATTTTTTTCTTAGAAATTGGTGACATCACGTCTTCAAATTCTATGATATTTGTATCTTCATAAAATTTTCGATATAAAACATAAGTTTCTTGATCATAATATCTCATCACATTGCCATCATTGAATACTTTAGAAGTTAAACCTTCTATGTCTCTATCTTTTTCAGAGTAAAGAGTTTTTTTCTTAAATCTTGTTTTAGGTATTGAAAGTAATTTGAAATCAGATAACCAATCATATATATTTTCGATTTGCGTATTTTTCGTTATGAGTTGATTCTCTTCGAACTTTTGATAAACTTCATTATAATTAGCGTTATAATTCGTTGTTAATATTTTATTGTGAATGCCCATTTCTTTATCAAGAAATCGAATTCTTGTTAATAATGATTTAGTTCTTCCTCCGTGCACTAGGGGTAATGTGCTTGTTACCGTATATATCATTGTTTTAATCCTCACCTTTTAAGATGTATGCTATTTTATAGTTAATTATAAAAATATTGATGCATTTTGAAGCTAGAAATTTTATAATGTGATTTAAGAAGTATTTTATATGTTGTTTTAAAATAAGCTAAGAACTTTTTATGTTTTCGAAAATAAACGTAAACTAAAAATATAGTATAATGTATATTTTAATTTTAATAAAGAGGAATTTGTAAATATGAAAAATAATTGGATAGATGTATTAGACGAAAGTTTAGTCAAAGATTTTTATAATAATCAAACTTCCGAAGAGCAACAAGAAGGACTCAATACTACACTGTCTTTTGGTACGGCTGGTATTAGAGGGAAATTCGGTTTAGGTGAAGGCCGATTAAATAAGTTCACAGTATCTAAAGTAGCGTTAGGCTTTGCCCATTATTTAACATCAAGTATCGCACATCCTGTCGTCGTCATACATTATGACACAAGGCACTTATCACCTGAATTTGCTCAAATTATCGCTAATATTCTAGCAAGTCATGATATTAAAGTTTATCTTGCTGATACATACAGAACAACACCTGATTTATCATTTGCAGTCAGATACTTACAAGCTGATGCGGGTGTTATGATTACAGCTAGCCATAATCCTAAAGATTACAACGGAATCAAAGTGTATGGAGAAGATGGTGCTCAATTATCAACAGACGCTTCCGCACAATTAAGCACATATATCGATAAGTTAGGTCATCCACTTCATATTAATGTACCTAGTTTAACTACTGAACAACAATCATTAATTCATTCAGTCCCGAGTGAAGTCAGAGAAGATTATTTCAAAAACGTACAAGACTTAGTTGGAACGATTCCACAGTCCGATTTAAAAGTTGTCTTTACAAGCTTGCATGGTACGAGTGTGCCAATTGTACCTGACATTTTATCTTCTCTTAACTTTAATCAATTTGAGTTAGTTGCATCACAATGTGAACCTGATTCAGATTTCAGCTCTGTAGCCAGTGCAAATCCAGAGGATCTTAAAGCGTTTGATCAATCGATAGAACTTGCTAATCACATTGATGCTGATTTACTTATTGGCACAGATCCCGATGCAGACCGCTTAGGAATAGTTGAACGTGATGCTGAAGGTAACATCTACTATTACAACGGAAATCAGATTGGTGCACTCTTGTTAAATTATCGCATCAAACAAACAGAAGGATTGCCTAACAGAATCATGTTCCAATCAATTGTAAGTGGTGGCTTAGCTAAATCTCTTGCTCAATATCATAATGTTAATTTCAAAGAAGTTTTGACAGGTTTTAAATATATCGCAGCTGAAATAAGACATCTGTCTCCTGAACAAAACTTTCTTTTTGGCTACGAGGAAAGCTATGGCTTCTTAGCTCGTCCTTTTGTAAGAGATAAAGATGCGATTCAAATCGTGCCATTAATGATTAAGTATGCAGCTGAATTAAAAAATGAAGGACGCATGCTTAAAGATGAATTAGAAGACATTACTCGAAATGTCGGTAACTTTAATGACAAGCTCTTCTCACATACATTTGAAGGTACTCAAGGCAAGGCAAAAATCGAAAATATTATGACTCAATTCAGAAGTGAAACACCTACGGAAATGTGCGGTCTTAAAGTCATTGCAATCGAAGATTTTGAAACAGGTAAAAAGACTGACTTACAAAATGATGAAGTCAGTGATATAACTTTACCTAAAGCGAATGTAATAAAGATATACTTTAATGAAGGATTTATTGCTTTGCGTCCTTCTGGTACAGAGCCTAAAATTAAACTTTATGTATCACTTTCTTGTGACCATTTTGACGTAGTTGCACAAAAAATGAACGATGCTATATTTAACTCTTAAGTAGAAAAAGGTAGAAATGTATTCTCTTTGAAATCTTAATATCGAAATAGAGTTAACATGGTTAGTAGAATCTCTAGGTTGAACTCTCGATATTGGGTACTATTCTTTCTAATAATCAAAATTTGATGACAGTGAATACTCAATCCAATCATCCACTATAAATACGTAAAATGCCTGGGACAACTATTTTGTCTCAGGCATTTTTGATTGAATTTAAATATCTAATTGCTTAATGAATGCTTTTAAGTCTTGACTCATTTCTGGATCTTTTAAAGCATATTCAATCGTTGTTTTAACAAATCCTAATTTTTCTCCAACATCATAACGATTACCCTCAAAATCATATGCATACACTTGTTGTTTGCTATTCATTCGTTCAATCGCATCAGTTAATTGAATTTCATTTCCAGCACCTTTTTCTTGTGTTTCAAGATAATCAAAAATTTCTGGTGTTAATACATAACGACCCATGATTGCTAAATTAGACGGGGCAGTACCTTGTTTCGGCTTTTCTACAAATTGACGTACTTCATATCGACTTCCCTCTTTAGCAGAAGGATCAATCACACCATAACGATGTGTATCAGATTCTGGCACTTCTTGAACACCTATCACTGAATGGCCTGTTTCTTCATAAACGTCCATTAATTGTTTAATAGCTGGTGTATCAGATTCTACAATGTCATCTCCTAATAACACTGCAAATGGTTCGTTACCGATAAACTGTTTTGCAGTATGAATTGCATGTCCTAGCCCTTTTTGTTCTTTTTGTCGTACGTAAAAAATATTAGCTAAATCTGTTGAATATTGTACTTTTTCAAGCAGGTCTGCTTTTCCTTTATTTTCAAGAACCATTTCTAATTCTTTTTGATTATCAAAGTGATCTTCAATTGCACGTTTATGCTTGCCAGTCACTATAATAATATCTTCAATCCCTGCTTTAGAGGCTTCTTCTACAATATATTGGATTGTTGGTTTATCTAATATTGGTAACATTTCTTTTGGCATCGCCTTAGTTGCTGGTAAAAAACGAGTACCTAAACCAGCGGCAGGAATTATTGCTTTTTTTATCTTTTTCAATCTATAAACTCCTTTACCTATTTACGTAATTAAACTCTTAATAAAGTGTATCACTATTTAAAATGCTTTCATAGTAGTGTTTTTTCACCACAATCTTTTTCAATATTAACATTAACTTAATCAAGAATTGAGTTAGAAATTAAAAATACTCGAAAAGAAATTAACTTTATTTTAAATATATCGGTGACAGACATCCACTGAAAAACACTCGCTATATTTTTAAAATGAGAGCGGCAGGAAATTTTTCTCTATACAAATAAACTGATAAATAAAATAAATAAAATACCTGATACTGAAATAATTGTCTCTAATAACGACCATGTTAAAAATGTTTCTTTAACTGTCAGCCCAAAATATTCTTTAAACATCCAGAATCCTGCATCATTGACGTGAGAGAGAATTACGCTACCTGCACCTATTGCAAGAACGACCAAAGCTACATTAACATCTGAATGTTCTAAAAGTGGTAACACAATGCCTGTTGTTGATACGGCAGCAACTGTAGCTGATCCTAATGAAACCCTTAAGACTGCAGCTACAATCCATGCTAATAAAATGGGTGACATGCTTGTTCCTTCAAACATCTTAGCGATTGTATCACCTACGCCACCATCGATGAATACTTGTTTAAATGTACCACCACCACCGATGATGAGTAACATCATGCCGATTGGATAAATAGCTTGCGTAACTGATTTCATAATGTCTTCCATTTTTCGTTGTTGCTTCGTTCCCATCGTAAAGATTGCAAATATCACTGCGATAAGCATTGCAGTACCAGCAGTTCCTATGAAATAAACAATTTGTTCGAATACATTTGTTGCTTCTTCGTGTCCTGTAATCAGTTGCACAATTGTAGAAATCAACATAAGAATAATAGGTAACATAGCAGTTAATAAACTTATTCCGAAACCTGGCATCTCTTCTTCTTTAAATTCCTTTTGAGTACCTAAAGAAGAAATATCCCCTTCTCTCGTATACGCTGTTGGAACCATCTTTTGCGCAAATCGATTAAAGAGTGGACCTGAAATAAGTGTTATAGGAATAGCAATAATCATACCATATAACAAAACTTCACCAATATTCGCTTTAAGCTCTTTAGCGATGACAACGGGTCCAGGATGCGGTGGTAAGAATCCGTGTGTAACGGATAACGCTGTGACCATTGGTAGTCCCAACTTTAATATTGATACATTTGCGCGTTTAGCTACTGTAAATACGAGTGGGATTAATAGTACAAGACCTACTTCAAAAAATAGCGCAATACCAACGATAAATGCTGCTATCAAGCCCATTGAACATGTTTCTGACCAAACTTTGCAATAAGTGTATCAGCAATACGTGTTGCGCCACCGCCATCGGCTAATAATTTACCTAATATCGCACCTAAGCCAAAGATTAAAGCAATGTGACCTAGCGTACTACCCATACCATTTTCAATGGTTTCCATAATTTTGTTAAGTGGCATACCTAATAATAACGCAGTTATCATTGAAGTAATGATTAATGAAATAAATGTATTAAGTTTCAATCCAATAATTAATGTTAATAAGATAATAATTCCTAATACAACACTGATGAGTGGCCAAATCTCTCCAAACATCGCATTCCCCTTCTTTCTCTTGTTTATTATTCATATAATATATAATCAATTAATCACTTAAATGTTCTCGTTGGAAATTCGCAATATCATTGTAGTTCTCAGTCATAGAACGACTAATGTTAATAAAAATGGTGACAAGTTGTTGGTAGATGGCAACTGTTTCTTGGTTAGGTTCATGGGCATGTGTTGTACCAACCATATCTTTAATGACTGAAAAATCATCTATTTCTCCTAGAGCTTTCATTCCAAGTACACATGCACCTAGACATGAACTTTCGTAGCTTTCAGGTACGATTAAGTCTGTATCAAAAATATCTGCCATCATTTGTCGCCAAATTTCACTTTTAGCAAAACCACCCGTCGCTTTAATTGTTGTCGGTGTTTCATTCATCACTTCAATTAATGCAAGATAAACCGTATATAAGTTATACAGTACACCTTCCAATGCTGCACGGATCATATGCTCTTTCTTGTGAGATAATGTCAATCCGAAGAATGAACCCCTTGCGTCAGCATTCCACAATGGTGCGCGCTCTCCAGCTAAATAGGGATGAAAAATCAATCCTTCTGCACCTGGTTTTACTCTGCTGGCAATCTGAGTTAACACATCATAAGGATCGACCCCCAACCTTTTAGCCGTTTCAACTTCACTCGCTAAAATTTCATCTCGTAACCATCTCAAAACGACACCACCATTATTGACGGGACCGCCAATCACATATTGATCTTTATCGAGAATATAACAGAAAATACGCCCCTTCTCGTCTGTTTTTGGCTGATTAATTACCGTACGAATTGCGCCCGATGTGCCAATAGTTACAGCAACTTCACCTTTTTGATAGCTATTTACACCTAAGTTAGATAATACGCCATCGCTCGCTCCGACAATCACAGGCGTTTGCTCATCAACACCCATCAACGTTGCGTAGCGTTTTTTCATTCCAGTTAAAATATGTGTGGTTGGAACAAGTTGTGGTAATTGATTTTTTTCAATACCTAACAATTCTAAAGCTTTATGATCCCAATCTAATTGTTCTAAGTTCATCATACCTGTAGCTGATCCTAAAGAATAATCAATGACGAATCGCTCATATAATTGAAACAGTACGTATGTTTTTAAATCTGCAAACATAGCTGTTTGTTTAAATATTTCCGGTTCCTCATGTCTCATCCAAAAGATTTTAGATAATGGTGACATAGGATGAATCGGTGTACCCGTTCGTTGATACAATTCAAAACCGCCATATGATTTTTCTATTAAATCAGCATAATCATTCGCTCGATTGTCAGCCCAAGTGATATTTTCAGTTAAACGTTGATTATCCGCGTTCATAGCAATCAAACTATGCATTTGCGTACTCAAGGAAATAAATTTAATATCTTCTTTTGCGATGCCAGATTCTCTTACAATATATTTAACCGTCATAAGCACAGCATCAAATATTTCATCAGGATTTTCTTCCGACACATCTACGTTTGGTGTATGTAAGTCATAGCCAATATTATGTTTCATTATAAACTTGCCTTTTTCATCATATAGCACAGCCTTCGTACTCGTTGTCCCCATATCTACACCAATCATATATTTCATATTCATCCCTCTTTTCTATAAATTAACGTAACCAGAAAGCTTCAATATTTTCTCCTACATCATCAAAATTTAAATGGAATGCTTTTCTCAATATGGAGGCATCATCGTTCTCAACAGCATCTATAAAAACTTGATGATTACTATGAATTCTATCGAAATCTTTAGGGTCATTTGCCATTCTTTGTCTCATTGAAATGAGTATGAGTGATTCCATAACAGGTTTAAGGTGATTCCAAAACACTTTAATATACTGATGATTTGTTGCTTGAATCATCACCTCGTGAAACTCAAAATCATGTTGTGTAAATGCTTCAGCATCCTCAAATTGGACTGCAACCTTCATCATTTCTAATTGCTTTTTCATTTCCTTAACAATATATTGTGTATCTGTTCCACTTAATTTTGAAAAGGCGAATGATTCGAGCATCAAGCGCAAATCATACATTTCCTTTTTCTCTTGATCACCAAAAGGAAGAACCTGTGCGCCCATACGTTCTAATTGAATCAGTTGATCTGTTTGAAGTAACTTAAATGCATCTCTGACTGGTGAACGACTCACATTAAATTGTTGTGCAACTTGATTTTCACTTAGTTGTATATGGGATTCAATTTCGCCATTCACTATTCCTAAACGTAACTCAGCAGCTATTACTTGTCCTGAAGTCATGTTTTCCTTCCACTTTTTCGGATAACCATACGTCACGTTCTATCCACCTCAATTCAATGTCCCTCTACTTGTATACAAGTATGTTAATATTCAAATTTTTGTTTTGCAAGCGCTTTCTTTTAGGTGTTTTGACATTTTAAACACAATTCAACAAAATATTTCTTAGAATTATTTACATCCATCTTTGATTCGTTCACTTTCCTTCCTCTCAATACAATTTATAAAATAATGTAAAATACACTTAAACCATACTTACTTATTGCTTGTTTCTTATTATTCAATTATATATTTTATATTTCATAAAAAAATATAATTATATTGACAACGCTTACTTGGATACTTAAAATTTACTCGTAATTATTTTTCAGTTTTATACATCATCATACGATTAGGAGGTTATAACATGTTTAATTTCTTAAAACCAGCTAGACATATCAAATCATTGCCATCAGAAAAAATAGATGATACGTATAAAAGACTACGCTTTCAAGTCTTTTTAGGAATATTTATCGGTTATGCTGGTTACTATTTATTAAGAAAGAACTTCTCTTTAGCAATGCCTTCATTAATTGAGCAAGGCTTTAGTAAAGGGGAATTAGGTATTGCATTATCTGCAGTATCTATCGCATATGGCTTTAGTAAATTTGTAATGGGAACTGTCAGCGATCGAAGTAATGCTCGAATGTTCTTAACTTTAGGTTTAGTATTGACAGCAATTATTAACTTATTATTAGGATTTATTCCATTCTTTACTTCAAGCATAACTATAATGTTTATCATGCTGTTTTTAGTTGGTTGGTTCCAAGGAATGGGTTGGCCACCATCTTGACGTGTGTTAGTTCATTGGTTTAGTGTCAGCGAACGCGGAAGCAAAACGTCAATATGGAATGTAGCACATAATGTAGGCGGAGGTTTAATGGCACCTATTGCTACGTGGGGTATTTCCATGACTGCATTATACAACTTCGGTTATTTAAAAGGGTTTGAAGGCGTCTTTATATACCCTGCACTATTGGCTATCGTTATTGCCATCTTTTCTTACATACTTATTAGAGATACACCACAATCTCAGGGGTTACCACCAATTGAGCAGTATAAAAATGATTATGCCACTTCAACTAAACAAACAATTGAAACAGAATTAACTACGAAAGAAATATTGTTTAAATATGTACTTAATAACAAATGGGTATGGGCGATTGCTTTTACAAACATTTTCGTTTATTTTGTGCGTTATGGTGTTTTGGACTGGGCACCGACATACTTAAGTGAGGAAAAGCATTTTGATTTAAGTGCTTCTGGTTGGGCTTACTTCTTATACGAATGGGCAGGAATTCCTGGCACACTACTTTGTGGTTATCTATCTGACAAACTATTTAAAGGTCGTCGTGGTCCAGCAGGCTTCTTCTTTATGTTAGGCGTAACAATCTTTATCCTTATATATTGGTTAAATCCACCAGGTCACGCATGGTTAGATAATCTTTCATTAATTGGTATTGGTTTCCTAATTTATGGTCCAGTCATGTTAATTGGTTTACAAGCGTTAGATTATGTTCCTAAAAAAGCAGCTGGCACTGCGGCTGGTCTAACTGGTCTATTTGGATACTTGTTCGGTGCAGTTATGGCTAATATTGTATTAGGGTTTGTAGTTCAACATTTTGGATGGCATATTGGCTTTGTGTTATTAACAGTCATCAGCATACTCGCTATGTTATGTTTCATTTTAACTTGGAATAAACGTGGTCAAGAACAAATCGACTAATATCCTAAGTGTGCTCAATCATTGATTACGATGCGCATATGTCCTATTCAGTCGTGTGCTATATATAAAAATAGCCTAAGACTATTCGTCTCAGGCTATTTTTATGCTTTGCGTCATGTAGCATAAATGAATTTTTATTAATATATCCAAATTGCATTCATTGCTTAGCAATTTCTACACAATAATGTATTTCGTGACAATCAGGACATTGAAGCTTTCTAGTTTAAGGTGTATGTGATGCTGTTACAAATTTAATGACACTAGGATTAAACACATGGTGGCAATTAGGACAGACATATGAAACATTCTTTTTATACTTTTTTGTTAACCAAAGTGAATACATAGCTACAACAGGCATCATCGACAAAAAAGGCTTTTTCCTTTTAGTTACAATTGAAGTGATCAAACCACCATATTGTAATGAACCAATCAGAGCTATACTTAACCATAATTTCTTTCTAACATATTTGCGTCTATGAGATTCTTCCATATAAGTAGCTATATCTTGTAAATAATAAATTGGAGATATTGAATTTTGATGAACATAGCGCTGAATTTGCTCTATTTTACGTACCTTGTTTTCTTTAACTGTTATTGACTGTTGTATCTCATGCTTTTTGATTTGAAGAAGAGTGTAAAGCGTCTTCATTGATGAGTCTTCTTGTAATAACACTTTAATTTCTTTAATTGTGCAACCTATTTCCTTAAGAAATAAAATCAGTTCAAGTTTCTCCACTTCCTTATCAGTGTAAAAGCGTCTGTTAGTTTCAGAAGTATAATTTGGCGATAAGATTTCTTGTTTATCGTAGTACTGAATAGTGCGTGTTGACACATGGCATTTATGAGCTATATCTCCTGAAGTATAAATCGACATAGACATCTCACCTCCTAGTCAAAGCATACTCGATAACGTTACGTCATTATCAATAACTTTATTCATTTCTAGACGTCCGGACGTCTTATTTTTTGGAAATCCACGCTTTAATTTCATCTACCACGCCAGTTTGTCCATCCGATTGGGTTTCTAAAACACTCGGGAAATCTATATGACCAATTCCTGGATAAATAACTTCTTTAGTTTCTCCACCTAACGCCTTAAATTTTTCTAACGTAGCTTGAGAATCCGTATAAGGAATAATTTGATCTTCTTTTCCAGACATAAATAATATTTTCGGAAATTGTTTAATCTCATCGATATCTGGTAAATAATCTGTATTAATCGTGTAAATCATATCCGTAATTATAGTTTTAATAGGTGCAATAAATTGTACCAAATCAAGTGCGTTTTCCTTTTGTGCATAAATCGTTTTATCAAGTATATATTGAGGAAGATTTTTTACTGCCTTAATTTCATCTTTTAACACTGCTCGCTTACTCTCACTAGTGAATAATCGTGCTAACATACTCGCATCTGGAGTAATTTTCGCTGCGCTATGTAAATAAATAAGATGAGATACTGGTAATGTATTATACTTAAGTAATCGTGTCGCAATCATTCCTCCCATTGAATAACCAACAATACTCAGTTCTTTTATCTGTTGCTCCTTAACAATTTGCGTTAATACATCATATATACGTGCAGCGTAATCATCTAATGTATGTGTGTCACGATCTAAATCTGTACTTTTACCACGACTTGGACTATTAATAAATATTAATTTGTAATCTCTGAAGTAAGGCTCGAACATCGTCATAATTTTATATGTTAAGAGTGCACCATGAATAAATACAATCACATCATCAGCTTGGCTATCTCCTGCGTAGGCAACTTCACTATATTCTCCCTCAAATTGTTTAAGTGGATAAACTTTAGTTGTAAAATTTTGCTTAATCATATACATCCTCTTATTCTTAATACATTAATTAATATAATAATATCATATAATTTAATTTTTTATAATTATACTAATCATATGTCCATCAGCTTTATGTTACTACATATTTAAAACTGATCTTTCTATTTAAATAAGTTTAAACAATTTGAATCACACCAATACGCTTAATAAAAAAATTAATATTATCCTCATACTTAATTAACATTTTCTTACTATTCTTAATACTAGGAAACGACCGTTGCTGATAAATAATTTATACGTTTTGCACAACATCATTTACATTTTCATCATCTAGGGAGGCATTTCATGGTTATTTCAAAAAAATTATCACTTATTACTATAGGTATCTTAATAAGCATTCTTTTAATTTCTCTACTTATTGATCAACCTATCTCACATTATTTCATGAATCAGAATTCAATTTTCGGTACTTTATTTCAAAACTACGGTTTATTTCCACCTACGCTCATATTAATTATTTCAACTGTAATTTTAAATTATTATATTTTTAAGACTTTTAAAAATAAATTAGCAAAAACGTTAACTTTGATTTTATCTTTTATCTTTACGTTGATAAAAACCAATGAATTCGTGTCAGAAACTGCTCAATATATGTTATCTACATCAGAAAACATCAAAAATCATAAGCCAATGGGTATGGCAAATAATGAGGGAAACGCTGGAAATGCTTTATCTTTAGGAATGAGTTTCTTTATTTCTTTGATTATCCTTATAATTATCGCTTTTATTTGTTATCAATTTTGGTTAAAACATACAAATAACCAAGAACTTAATCATTTATTCAAAGTTTCACTTATTAGCTTTATGATTTTATTTATTGGATTAGAACTCGTTGATAGCTTGAAACATTTGTGGGGACGTTTTAGACCATATGAAATCACTGGCAAAGCCGGACATTTCACTCACTGGCTCACAATAAATGGAAACACTGGACATAGTTCCTTCCCTTCAGGACATACTGGAAATGGTGCATTTCTAATGTTTATCGCATTTTACTTTAAAAAATTACGCACTCAAAAAATAGTATTTAGTATCGGATTATGTTATAGCATTTTAATGGCATTGAGCAGAATTCGTATTGGTGCACATTTCACTAGTGATGTAACAATGAGCTTGCTTATTATGTTTTCACTCATGGTTATTGCAGATTTTATAATCAATAAAGTTAACATCCTGAATAAAATTCATAGTAATAATTCATAGTTTTTAATATGACAGTATTGTCAATTCTATATAAAAATAATCTTACATATACACATTAAAGCTGAATAAATTAACATGACACCCTGTTATTTTATTCAGCTATTCTTTTATTCATAATAATTTTAACTAGATTTTTATATTCATTGTAATGATTAAAGTGATGTTTAATATCAATATATTTTAATACTTCCAAAAAAGAATCGTTTAATATTGCTAATTTTTCATAATACGATTTAGTGTATACTTTATTTAATGTTTCTAACTGCAATTCACTTAATTTACTCCTTCTCCCTTCATATTTAGACCAATCTCCCAAAGAATTGGGTTCTTCAGTCATTTCTAAATACCATAAATGGCAAAGAGAATTAGTCATCATATTAATGGCGTATTGCAGATAAAATAATTCATCTCTTTGATATCTTTTGTAAGACTCTATCAAGTATGCTAAGTACTTATTACAAATATTACATAACCTTTCACTTGTTATATTAGTCGTAACATCAGATTTCTTCTTTAAATCACTTAAAAAGAAATCTTTATCTTTAACAATCAAAATATTGTTAAACCAAATACTGGGCATTAATTCTTGCTTATAAAATATTAAGACATCAATTTTCAAAAGATTTTCTAAGTGTACTATAGCGAATTCATTAGTCTGATTTTCAACAAATAAAATATTATCAAATAAATTAATAAATTCCTTTAAAATTTTACACTTTTTTTGATTAGCTTTAATTATAATTCTTAAATCTATATCTGAAAACTTGTCCGAATCATTTCGAGCAATACTTCCACCGTAAAATGCTCCGAGTATATCATCATCGTATAAAATGTAACTTTCTATTATCTTTCTATATATATTCAATCAACTCACACCTTATAATACGCTACTTCTCTCGATTTGAAATTTCTGAATGTATTTGTTGCATTTTACTTTCTACATTTGTAATTTCTGATGCACATTGCTCTAATAATCCTTTATATTTTTCAGTGTCTGTATCATTTTTATAACGAATTTTGTGTTCTAAACTTGCCCACATATCCATGCCGATTGTACGAATTTGTATTTCTACTGGTGTTACTTCTACTGAATCTGCTAAAAACACTGGAATAGATACGACGATATGTAAACTTCGATAGCCGTTTTCTTTAGGATGTGTGATATAATCTTTACGTTTTAATAATTTAACATCTTCTTGTCTTAATAACATTTTTTCAATGACATAAACATCGTCTAAATAGTTACATACGACACGTATACCAGCAATATCCATAATGTTATCTTTAGCACTTTGTGCACTTACTTCAAATCCTTTACGATTCAACTTTTTAACTAAACTGTGCATCTCTTTTACTCGTCGTTCCATATGATGAATTGGATTGTGTTTATATTGATAGTTAAAGTTATCATCTAAAATACTTAATTTTGTACTTATTTCTTTAAGTGCTGAAGAATATAGGTGGTCCAGTTCCACAAATCCAACTAATGTATTAAATGCTTCATCATCATCTTTAAAATGTTTTAAGCTATTTTTGAATTCGTCTCGTAAATCTTCGATATAAAGTGCAGGCTTTCTCTCTACATACATCTTTCTCAACCTCCGATTTCTTTTCAAACCCATTATAGCGAATTAAAATTTAATATAGAAATTTTATGTCATATTACAGTTGTATCATATATCATTTATAGATAAAAAAACTGAGACAACAATAATTGTCTCAGGTAACATTCATTCATGCTTTTAATCATCGATAAGTCAATTTCATATATTTATTAGCTTTTATATTACAATACCAAATGTTTATATGAGGTTATCACTTCAACATAAATTCATCGCCATTACTTTGTTTAAAATCACTCATCTTTTCGATGCTCAATCACTTTGGTACCTTTATTCTCTGCGATATGTTGTGCACGGTTAACTGCTTCAGATTTTGTATCAAATGTATCTGAAGCTCGTTTAGCCTCTGTAGATTTTACTTTCCATAACTGATCTTCATAATATACATGAACATTTTCTTCGTTAAGTTTAGGATTAGCTGATTCATCTTCTTGATGTTGCGTGATATGTTTGTTTTTTAACGTCTCTAATTCTTCTTTTGAAGCATGTTGATACCATTTTTCAGCTTGATTTGTAGCAATGGGTATCACATCAGATTCTTTATAGCCATCTTTGAGCATCGCATTACCAATATCAATCGCTTTTTTCCGTTCGAGTTCTTCAAAGTTTTTCCAACTTTGAGGATAATCTTGCATCGTCCAAGGCATCGTCTTACCTCCTCAATAATTTACTACACCTTACCACTAAATTTGTTTAATTAAACAATACGAGACATCTGTACTAATTAATCTTTTGTGATGGCCTGACGTTGTTCAGCACAATTACGTTGTATATTCATAAGGGAAGCACGGATGTAATTGTATTGAGGTAATGCTTGCATGTCTCTAAGATTTAAATCTGCTTGAAATTGGAAATGCTTAGCTATATTTTCAAATACAACTAAATATTCACCCATTAAATCATCATTTATTGTTTGTCGGTGTTTATTATTCATGGCACGCTCTAGCATAAAACTTATTTCCTCTAGAGCAAATATACTTGGATAGTAATACCTTACCGCTTCTTTATTACTAAACAATTCACCATTCGCTGAATTGTAAATCTGTGTCACATTACTGATTTTGACGTTTAAATTTAAACTTTCTACCCTATCACGTTCATTCGTTTCCTGTTTATTTTTTGAAAATAAATAATGAAATAAAATACCTTCTTTACGTACCAATTCGGCAATAGCATCAGATAACATTGAGGATGCAGTTTTACGCGCGAGTATGAATATACCAATAACTGCAATAGCTATACCTATTAGAACGTCAATAATTCGAGTGTATGCTATCTCAATATTTAAATTTTGAGAGGCTAGACCATTGAGCATAATGACCTGTGTCGTAATAAAAATAACTGCAAATGCATAGTTAGATGCCACAAACGCTTCCGTCATCATGGCTGAAAATCCCATAATGATAATAGCGAAAATAGGATCGATATGAAATGCCAAGATTCCCGACAAAACAATAGTCCCTATTATTGTTCCAATACCTCTAGCAATTGACCTGTCTAACGTACGAATCGTTGTCACATTACCTAACATGATGGTATGCGCTGACAATGGCACCCAATACGCTTTTTGAATGTTAAATGCTAGAGCAATAAATATAGCCACTGCCATAATAACTGTATATTGCAAAGCATTTCTAAATACAATTGAGTCGAAAGTTAGATTTTGATATATTCGCTTGCTATATAAAGGCTTGCGAATATCTGCTTCATATTTAATTTGATTATCGTTTGCGTGAATCATTTCATCTATTTTCAAAATATGATCCATTAAATTTTGAAATTCTGGTGCCACATCAACAACTTTTGACCACGGTCGATATTGTTTAGGTTGTTGAACACTTTTAATAATATGATCCATCATTTCAACTAAGTCATTTGGTAATGGACGAATATGATTTTCATTGAGTTCTAGTAATTCTGAATATATCCCTTGTGCTGATGTGTGTAATAAAATTAATTTCTGAAACCTTTTACTTAATTTTCCATTACCACCTGATGTTGAAGTAATTAAAAGTTTTTCAGAATTTCTAAATTCTGTAACAGCATTTCGAGCATATGCTTTGAAATCCTCTGGCTCATCAAAATGATGTAGCAAGTTATGTAATGTTTTAAAATCCGCATGAATTGCTCTGTCTTCTGCTTTCTCTTTAGCAAATATGATTGTTAAAATTACTGTTATGGTTGCCAACATACCACCAATGAGAATTGCAGATCCACGTAAAAGCGCTTCTTCTGGGGCTATCGGTAAGTTTATAGATAAGCAAAACGTTACTAAAAAGAATGTCGATGATGGACCAGCGATTTTTAGCGCATTAAACGTACAATATGGGATTGTAACAACAATCAGTAATAGTAATCCAAATAAAATAGGCTGAGACACTGTTAAGGTGCCAAGAATCATGCAAATAGTAAATGATAGTGAACATGTGATGACTGTTTTTAACATAGATTGCGGTGATCCACTAAAAACGTAGACATGTGCTAGCGTACCTGTTGATATTAAAATACCAAACATAGGGAATCCTAATAAGTAACCTATCAATGCTGGTAGTATCATTAAAAATCCTTGTCGTATTCCTTTAGCTATATCAATTTTTGAACGGTCGAAGTGTATCAAAGAGTTAATGATTTGTTGCATCCCAATCTTCCTTTCTCTAACATCCCACAAATTCAATTAAAAAAGGACAGAACATATACTTCATACATTTATTGTTCTGTCCTTCATCAACATTGTTGAGAATTATGATATTTAGTTATTATTTTATCACATTGTCACTTTAGAGTAAGTACAGATTGTGATTATAATTGAATAGGTTGACTTACATCAATTTGAGGTTCTTCAATTAAATATTGACTAATATTATCACTAAAAACTTTAAAGTGATCTGATTGATTGTGTGCTTGAACCGCTTGTTCGTCTTTATAGTTTTCAACTACGACAAAGACATTTTCCTCAGTTACATCTTCGTAATGATGATAGAATAAATTACCTTCTTCTTTTCTAGAATTTATGACTAATTCATTCATAAGTTTTAAATAATCTTCGCGTTTATTACCATCGATTTTTAATTTTGCGTTAATAATAATCATTTTAGTCAACTCCTATACATATTAATTATAAGTTTAGCAGTTTATAACTGATTAAAAAAACAATTCGCTTATCGCTTCCATGTTCTATACCACATAATAAAAGAATAAACACACGCAATGATATGAATGTCATTGCATGTGTTTCAAAAAATATTATTTATTAACGTGTTCTTCACTAACAACAAGAGGTTTATCTGGTTTAACGAAGAACCATAGAATTGCTGCTATAATAGCCGGAACAATTAAGAGTTGTAATGTCATTGACCATCCTAAATGATCTACAACAATTCCTGCAAGTAAAGGACTAATAAGTGCGCCAACATTTCCCCATAAGTTCATCCAACCTGACACAGTTCCAGAGAAATTACGACCTAAGTCAGTGGCTGCAGCCCAACTCATTCCCATAGAAATACCTACGCCACCTAAACAAAGTGATAACCAGAAAATGGTTACATATAAGTTGTCTGTATGTACTGCTAAGAAAATTGAAATTGAGAATACCACAAATCCCGCAATCGCAATTACGCCACGTGCAACAAAACGTGATTGACCTGTATTCAAAATCTTGTCTGAAATAGCTCCAGCAAATAAAATTAAGAAGAACATAAATAACCAAGGTAATGCACTGATAGTCATTTCTTTGAAATTCACATGATATTGTTCAGTTAAGTATGTTGGTAACCATATTAGGAACAACGCGATAACAAACTGAACTACAAAGTATTGCAATGCGATTGCGTAAAAACTGAAATGACTTAAAAAACGTTTCCACGGTGGTAAAGATTTCTCAGTCGCGACAATATCACGATTTTGAGTAATAAATCTTTTCTCGGCATCGTTTACCATTTTATGTTGTTCTGGTAAGTCTTTAGCAATAATTGCCCAAAGAACTGCCATTAAAATTCCTACAACCCCGAAAATGTAAAAAACGGCTTGCCAGTTAAAAGCGTTGACAATGGCTATCGTGATGATAGGTGCTAAAACTGGACCAAAATAAGAACCTGCTAACAACGCACTAGATGCACGACCTTTTTCATTTTTAGCGAACCAAAAAGAGTTAAAAACCGCATTGGATGGATACATTGGCGCTTCACCAACACCAAATAAGAATCTAATAAAGTAAAGTAAACCATGGTGTTTAATCATCCCTGTTAAGATAGTAAATGCACTCCACCAAACTAAAGCGACAGTAATCATTTTACGTGGTCCAAACTTCTCTGCTAACATTCCCGAAGGTACTTGCATTAATGCATATCCTAGGGAGAAAAATGATGCTAATAAACCAAATTGTGTCTTAGTTAACCCCAAATCTTTCATCATCGGTACTGCAATATAAGATATGTTAGATCGATCCATGTAAGCAATAACCCCAATAAAGAAGAACCCTATTGCAAAATACCAACGAACATTACTACGTTTTTCTTTCATATTTGTTTCCTACTTCCATTTGTATTCTGTTGTTTCTTATTATGATGTCGTTATGTTTCAGAAATCCCCTCTGGTGACTGTTTTAACTTCAATTTTTAAAACAACTATTAAGTTGTAGCGCTACAATTTTTTATTAATATAGCACGTAGTGTAAACGGTTACAATACTTTTTGTGAATTTTTTTTGAACTTTTTAAAATTTTTTGTGTATTTTAGATGCATCTTACACCTTTATATCTTTTACCGCGCCCCTTACACCCTATTCTCACAATATACTAGCAATCATTAGTTATTGATTTTTAAAGATGGTTTCTAAATATGTACTTGGCAAATTAAAGTTTAAAAATGATTCGCAAATGATGATAATAACTTTTAAATGAATACGATATCTACAAATTACTTAATAGAAATTGTAAAGAAATTTGAAGTCTTTTATTAAAGGTAGTAAAATATTGTAAACGAAACATTTAATATCTTGTAAATTAATTTCATATTTAACCACTGGAAGTGCCTTTGTTTAAGGCTGAGAGTAAAGAACTGACTTTATAATTCCTGGAACCTGATCCAGTTCATACTGGCGTAGGGAAGTGGCGACGCTCAATTTTATGAAGTCATACTAAAGCTCAACGCTATTTCCCAATTTAAGGGAAATAGCGTTTTTTTATTGTAGAAATTGGGGGGATATTTATATTTATTGCGATTACACATCATAAACAACTGACTAGGGACGATTTACAGCATTATAAACATATCGAAGAAGCTATTGATGGCTTGTTATTTCGCACTTCCATGAATAACGAAGAAAACAAGGACATGATTCAATCTTTACTTCAATTGGGTTTTAGTAAAGATAAAATAATTATTCACAGTGATACGACACTATTAGAGGAATTAAATCTTAAACGTATTCATTTTAAGAGTAATGATACAACTGCTTTCGCATATAAAGCAGCACATCCTGATATTTATGTAAGTATGTCTACACATGACGTTGAAACAGTAAAACGATGTTATGAAAATAATTTAGATTATGTCTTTTTGGGGCACATTTTTCCGACCGCTTCACATCCAGATACGCCACCACGTTCTAAAAAGACCATTCAACAAGCATTAGATGTTCCTATCCCAATTTATGCTATTGGTGGTATCAATGAACATTCGATTCAAAAGATGCCACCTGGATTTAAAGGTATATGTGCCATATCATATTTTAACAATGCTTCACTAGAAGAAATTAAACAATTAAGAAAGGAGTGGTCTACTCATGCATGATGTACTAATCATTGGTTCAGGAGTTATTGGTATGTCAATTGCAAGACACCTCAGTGCAACACACTTAGATGTTGCAGTCATAGATAGAGATGTACCTGGAAAGCATGCGTCATATAAAGCTGGAGGTATGCTTGGCGCACAAAATGAATTTACAAAGGATAGTGACTTGTTTCAATTAGCCATCGAATCTCGTGCTATGTTTCCACAATTAAGTAAATCATTATTAGATGAAACAGGCATAGACATTCAATTTAAAAATTCAGGACTTATCAAAATTGCTAATGAACACGATGATATCTCATCTATAAGACGACAATATCAATTTCTGAATAGTCAAGACCGTAGTGTCAAACAATTATCAGATGATGACTTGCTACAACTTACACATGGTGAAGTTAAACCTTCATACGCGGCCATTCATATACCGCATGATGGTCAAATTAATGCACATCATTACACACTGGCATTATTAGAATCATTGAAGTTAAGAGAGATTAAGCGTTATGCGTCTACAGAGGTCACTTCAATAGAACGGCATAATGGCTATTATTCAGTGAAAACCAATCAATCTTCAACAATTGAAGCGCACAAAGTTATCGTTGCAGGTGGCGCATGGTCTTCACAATTATTAACACAATATCATTTACAACGACAAGTGATTGGCGTTAAAGGAGAAGTCATCTTATTAGAAAATAACGATCTTGCACTTACTGAAACATTATTTATGACTAATGGTTGTTACATCGTTCCAAAACAACCCAATCGTTTTTTAATTGGTGCGACGAGTGAATTTAATAATTATTCTGTCGGTACTACAGATGAAGGTATGGATTGGCTTCTTCACCATGCATATCATCGTGTACCTCAACTAAAAGACAGTCATATACTGAAGAAATGGTCAGGAGTAAGACCATACACAGAAAAAGAAATGCCAGTCATGGATCAAATTGATGATGGCTTATACGTGATAAGTGGTCATTATCGAAACGGAATATTATTGTCACCTATTATCGGTCGTGACATTGCCAATTGGCTACTTTCTGGTATTAAACCATCACGTTATTCAAGTTTTACAGTTACAAGGAGGAATAATCATGAAGTGTATCATTAATGGCGACCTCTTCACTTTCGATCAGGATCAATCGATACAAGAGGTTTTACATTCACTTGAGTTAGACCCAAAACGAGTGATTGTTGAACTAAACAAAGAACTTATCAAGCAAGACAAATATGAAGAATATACTGTAAGAGAAGACGACAGATTAGAATTACTAGAAATTGTTGGAGGCGGTTAATATGTTTAAAATAGGAAATTTAGAATTACAATCTCGTTTACTTTTAGGTACTGGAAAATTTGAAAATGAAGAGGTTCAATCAAAAGCAATTGAGGCATCTGAAACAAATGTACTTACATTTGCAGTAAGACGGATGAATTTATATGATCGTAACCTACCTAACCCACTTGCAAACGTTAATTTAAAAGATTTTATCACTTTTCCAAATACTGCAGGTGCCAAAACAGCTCAAGAAGCTATCAGAATTGCTGAAATTGCTAGTCACGCAGGTGTATGTGACATGATTAAAGTCGAAGTCATTGGCGATGACGAAACATTATTACCTGACCCATTCGAAACATACGAGGCATGCAAAGTATTGTTAGAAAAGGGCTACATTGTTTGTCCTTACATCTCTAATGATTTAGTTTTAGCTCAACGTTTGGAAAAATTGGGTGTACACGCAGTCATGCCACTTGCATCTCCTATTGGCACAGGTAGAGGTATTAATAACCCATTAAATTTAAGTTATATTATCGAAAATGCTAGTGTCCCTGTCATCGTAGATGCTGGTATTGGTTCCCCTAAAGATGCGTGTCATGCCATGGAGCTTGGCGCAGATGGTATTTTACTCAACACAGCCATTTCAGCAGCAAAAGATCCTGTGAAAATGGCTGAAGCAATGAAATTAGGTATAAATGCCGGCAGACTTTCATATGAAGCTGGACGCATTCCTGTTAAGTATACTGCACAAGCATCTAGTCCATCAGAAGGTTTAGGGTTCTTGTAAAATGTCGCGTTATGAACGTCAAACACGCTTTGCACCATTTGGAGAAGAGGGACAGCAAAAGCTATCTACCTCTCAAATACTTATTTTTGGTGCTGGTGCTTTAGGAAGCCATATTGTAGATCAACTCGCACGCATGGGGGCTCATCATATTGCAATTGTCGATATGGATATTGTTGAAATTTCAAATTTACATCGACAAACACTCTTCGATGAAGAAGACGCACATACTTTAATATCCAAAGTAGAAGCAATCAAGCATAAGGTTAATCAAATTAATACAAATGTCAATCTAACAACTTATGATTTAGAAGTTACTTCATCAAATATCGAAAATTTGATAAAAAATGTCGAACCAGACATCATCATTGATGGCATGGATAACTTCAAAATACGATACCTGATTAATGAGGTTTGTCACAAGCATCAAATCCCATGGGTTTATGGTGCAGCTGTTGGTAGTAAAGGATCAGTATATGGAATAGATTACCAAGGACCATGTCTAAAATGTTTATTGCAAACAATTCCTGACACAGGGGAAAGTTGCGCTATTAATGGCGTACTTCCCCCTGTTATATCAATGATTGCAAGCTATGAAGTAGCAGAGGCCGTACGTTATCTTTCAGGAAAAGGATTTTCTAAGCAATTAATCACTATCGATGCATTTAATATTAATTATAAGTCAATGAATGTAGATGCACTCAAAAATGAAGATTGCCCAGTGTGTGAAAAACATGAATATACGTTACTAGAAAGCCAACAAGAACGTACCATTGAGGACTTGTGTGGGAATGCTTATTTATTTAGATTCCCACCTAAAGCTTTTAAACACGCTGCCCATTTCCCTGGAAATATGGTGAAATCTACTTCCTTTGCCAAATTAATTCAATATCAAACTTATGAATTCACCTTGTTTAAAGATGGTCGTATGAATGCATATGGTATACACAATGATGAAGAAGCACATCACCTATACAATACGTTGTTAAAATCCATACGCTAATTAAAGTAAGATTGTTACCCTTTCAACCTGTTTCTTGTTAAAATAACTTATACTTAACATCAAGTTTACGACAACTCGATTAATTTAAAAGGAGAAACTAACGTTGTATGGAACAAATTATTACTGATTTTATTAGTAAGTGGGGTTATACAGCGATATTCATTTTAATCTTATTAGAGAACGTATTACCTGTCGTTCCATCTGAGATTATTTTAACTTTTGCAGGCTTATTATCTGTGAAATCACACTTATCTATTTTGACATTATTAATCATAGCAACAATTGCTTCATTCATTGGTTTACTCATTTTGTATTATATTTGTAGACTTATTTCAGAAGAGAAATTATATCGTTTCGTTGATCGACATGGTAAGTGGATGAAGTTAAAAAGTAAAGATTTGAAACGGGCAAATGATTGGTTTAAAAGGTATGGTGCATGGGCTGTATTTTTATGTCGATTTGTCCCGGTACTTCGAGTATTAATTACAATACCTGCTGGCATTAATCGAATGAACGTTATACAATTTACAACTTTATCTTTAATAGGTACTACAATTTGGAATTTTGCTTTAATACTGCTCGGTCGTTTGCTCAGTGACAGTTTTGACACTTTGATGAATGGTATTCATACATATTCACGTATTATGTATATCATTATTATTATTGCAGTCATATATTTTGTCATACGTTATTTAATGAAACGTCGTCGCAGTGTTAAATAAATGTTATGCTAAGTTTTCCGTTTCTTAACGGTTAACTTAGCTTTTTTATTAATTTTAATTTTATGATACGCAATTATTGAAAATTAATTGGTTTTTCAAGATAATCTATGTAAGCGCATTATTATAAATAATCGTATCGTTAGGTCGGAAAATATAATTAGAGGTGACTATGCATGACTCATATTACAGAAAGTGAAATGAAAGAAAAATATCTAGATTTACTCTCACAAAAATTTGACAGTGCAGAAAAACTTGCTACTGAAATTATTAACTTAGAGTCAATCTTAGAATTACCTAAAGGAACTGAACATTTTGTCAGTGACCTTCATGGTGAATACGAATCTTTCCAACATGTTTTAAGAAACGGATCTGGAAATGTGCGTGCTAAAATTAATGATATCTTCAAAGATAAATTATCCAAGCAAGAAATCAACGACTTAGCAGCATTAGTATACTATCCGGAAGAAAAACTAAAATTAGTTAAAAATAATTTCGATTCTATCGGAACATTAAATATTTGGTATATTACAACCATTGAACAATTAATTGATTTAATTACATATTGCTCATCAAAATATACTCGTTCAAAATTGCGCAAAGCATTACCTGAACAATATGTTTATATTATTGAAGAATTACTTTATAAGAGCAATGAATTTCATAATAAAAAGCCTTATTATGAAACACTAGTCAACCAAATTATTGAATTAGAGCAATCAGATGATTTAATCATTGGCCTTTCCTATACTGTACAACGTCTTGTCGTAGACCATCTTCATGTCGTGGGCGATATCTATGACCGTGGTCCCAAACCTGATAAAATTATGGATACATTAATAAATTATCATTCTGTAGATATCCAATGGGGAAATCATGATGTATTATGGATTGGCGCCTATGCTGGTTCAAAAGTATGTCTTGCGAACCTACTACGAATCTGTGCACGTTATGATAATTTAGATATTATCGAAGATGCATATGGCATCAATCTACGTCCTTTACTTACGCTTGCTGAAAAGTATTACGATGCTGAAAACCCAGCGTTTAAACCTAAGAAACGACCAGATAAAGACGTCAGTCTTACAAAGCGCGAAGAAAGTCAAATCACAAAAATTCATCAGGCAATTGCGATGATTCAATTTAAACTTGAAATGCCTATTATTAAGCGTCGTCCTTCTTTTGAGATGGAAGAACGTTTAGTTTTAGAAAAAATAGATTATGATAACAATGAAATCACTATATATGGTAAAACATATCCGCTTAAAGATACTTGTTTCCAAACTGTAGACCCTAATAATCCCGCTGAATTACTAGCAGAGGAAAAAGAAGTCATGGATAAGCTATTACTTTCATTCCAACAATCTGAAAAATTAAGACGTCATATGTCTTTCCTTATGCGAAAAGGAAAATTATATCTACCTTATAATGGCAACCTTTTAATTCACGGTTGTATTCCCGTCGATGAAAATGGAGAAATGGAATCATTTGAAATTGAAGGTGAACGTTTAAGTGGTCGTGATCTACTCGATGTTTTTGAATATCATGTAAGAAGAGCTTTCGACCATAAAGAATCTACCGAAGACATATCTACAGATTTAGTATGGTATCTTTGGACAGGTAAATATTCATCTTTATTTGGTAAACGTGCCATGACAACGTTTGAACGTTATTTTATAGAAGATAAAGCATCTCATAAAGAGAAGAAAAATCCTTATTATTACTTACGTGAAGATGTTGATATGATACGTAAAATGTTAAAGGATTTTGGTCTTAATCCAGATGAAGGACGTATCATAAATGGTCATACGCCTGTTAAAGAAATTGATGGTGAAGATCCAATTAAAGCTGATGGTAAAATGTTAGTCATAGATGGAGGATTTTCAAAAGCTTATCAATCAACAACTGGTATTGCCGGATACACACTTTTATATAATTCATTTGGTATGCAATTGGTCGCACATAAAGAGTTTAATAGAAAAGAAAAAGTGTTATCAATGGGGGCAGATGAATTGTCAGTAAAACGCGTTGTAGATGAAGAATTGCAACGTAAAAAAATTAGAGATACCAATATCGGTAAACAACTGCAAGATCAAATTGATATCCTCAAAATTTTAATGCACGACCGATATTTAAAATAATATCTTTAAACATATTTAGTAAGTTGATGTGTAATAACATATCTTATCTCCTAATAACTTAAATTAAAAGCGCCCGTACATACACTCATGTACAGGCGCTTAATTCATGTGCTAAAGTATGCTATGTTTTATTTTCAATTAATTAAAGGTCACATCATTGATTATCTTTTCATAAAACAAATTAATTTTTGAAGTATGACTTTTTGTAACTTACGCAACACATTAAGTTAAATAAGCATTTTTTAAAATACCATAAATACCTGTTTCATATTCAGGTATATCTCTATTGCTTCGTTTAAACGTCACTTCTTTATCTTCATTGATATGATAGATTAACATATCATTTTCCGTAATTTTTTCATAATCTTCTGCCGGTACTTCAACAATATTATGTTGTGTAATAAATTGATTAAACCAACGTGGGGTATGATTTTCATCAAATAATATATGATTTCTGATTGGGCCATTTAAATTGTTTCGTGCTTGCTCATCATTAAAAGATACTGGCATCATATCTACATTATTCAAGCCAAATTCAGGCACCAATTCATTAAATGCTAAACTGTTAAAGATAAACGATTGTGTCATCAAAATACATTTATTATAACGTAATAAATCAGAATAAATTCTATCATTGCTAGATAAAAGATTACCTTTAAATACTTCGAACCCCGCTTCGTGGGCTTTTTCTGATGTGTTTTCAAATAAGTTGAACATCATGACGGGTATACCATGATCCCTTAGATTAATGCCGAGATGGAATGAAAATTCACTTTCTCCGACGATGATTACGCCAGGTGGCTCTGTACTTGCTACACCGAACAGTTTACTTAAAGGTGTAAAACCAAATCCATAAATGACTACAGTGATAAATACAAGACCAAAGGTTACTGGTGTAATATATTGAGCCATAGGAATTTTATCGTCCATAAATAAACTTGAGAAGAATTGTGCCACTGTTAAAACCACAATACCTCTAGGCGCCATTAGTGCTACTACTGCACGTTCCTTTTTAGTTATTTCAGTACCTAATGTTGAAAGAAGCACTGAAATTGGTCTTACTAATACAATCATAACCAAACTAAAGAGTATGAGCTGCCAAGATAACACATTGAGCAACACATCTTTAGTTAAAGAGGACGTAATTAAAATAAATACAGTACTCACAAGTATAGAAGATGCATTATCTATAAAGTGGTCTGATTCTTTAAAGATGAGATCGTGACGTTTTTTACGCGCCATCATTAAGCCGAAAATTGTTACAGCTAATAAGCCTGATTCTGATAATATCTCATCGCAGATACTAAATGTTAAAAGAATAAATACAAACTGAATGGGTGGCATTAAACTTTGAGGAATTTTATCTTGACCTATAAGCCAATTAAATAGAAAGGCTGCACCAAAACCTATTAAAATTGCAGCTAAGAGTTTCAAGATAAAGAGAATAATAACGACAAAGCCTATCCCTTCCTCAAAAATCTGGAATACATAAAATGCTGTGAGTGCAATAATAGGTCCAATAGGATCCAATATAATACTTTCCCATCTTAATACTGAATCGACATTTCTTTTTACTTTCGCTTGCTTTAATAAAGGTTGAATCACAGTTGGACCAGTGATTAAAAATAGACCCCCAATCACAAACGAAATGGATAAAGGGAAACTCATTGTTATATGTAAAGCAATCGCTCCTAAAATCCACGCAATCCCTGCACCTATAGTTATAATTCTTATAACAGCTTTAGAAATGCCTTTTAATTCTCTAAAATCTAGATTACTACTACCTTCAAATAAAATAATTGCTACAGCAAGAGATACAATTGAACTAAATGCCTCAGGTCCAAGTGCCTCTTTTGGATTTGCTAATCCAAAAATAGGTCCTACAAGTAAACCTACGATGGCCATGACAACAATCGATGGCCATTTTATTCTACTCGCTAACCATTGACTAAAAATGCCTAGTGCTAAGAACAACACAATCGTTAGCATCACGGGCAATTCCAATGACATATTAAACACCTTCTTTATTTCCAATTCGATTTATATACTTAATATTGACCTATACTACCAAAAATGATTTGCAATTGCATTATGATTTGCTTAAAGATAATGTAAACATTTAAATGAAATATATGGATTTAGGTTAGATGGTACTTGACTATACGCACTTATCTACCATCTTATTTAATCATACCACACTTAAACGTACACCCTATTTATACAATAGTACATATGTGGCGAACTTTACTGTTTATTTTTTCGGTAAAATCATCTAAAATAGATTAATGTAATTTTTAAAATTTTTGTAAGAAAAATTAATCTAACTTGGATAGCACCTGAAGGGATTTGTTTATTAAATGAGCAATGTTAAAGAATCCATCATTGTTGCCTTCGCCTTTGTAGGCGTTGTAGTTGGAGCGGGATTTGCGACAGGTCAGGAAATTTTTCAATTCTTCACTAGTCATGGTATTTACAGTATTAGCGGTATTTTTATTACTGGACTTATCATAACTCTTGGAGGAATATTCGTATTAAATACTGGCTTTCGTCTTAGATCTCAAAACCACTCCGAATCTATTCGCTATTATCTACATCCAACAATAGCTAAATTATTTGATATTATACTTACAGTATTTTTATTTTCTCTAGCAATTATTATGACAGCCGGCGGAGCATCAACTATAAATGAAAGTTTTGGTTTGCCTTTTTGGTTAAGTTCTCTCATTTTAGTGATACTTATTTTGTTAACATTATTTCTAAAGTTCGATCGCCTCATCGCTGTTTTAGGAGGGGTAACACCATTTCTTGTGGCAGTCGTAGTAATGATTGCAGTGTATTACTTTATTACTGGTGATTTAAATTTTAGTGACGCCAGTCAATATTCAAATCAAAATAAGTCGATTTCTCCTGGTTGGTGGTTTGACGCAATTAATTATGCTAGCTTACAAATTGCTGCTGCATTTAGCTTTTTAACTGTAATGGGCGGTAAGCTACGATATCAATCGTCCACAATTTATGGTGGACTTATCGGTGGTATTATTGTGACTTTACTATTACTTTTAATTAATTTTGGTCTTGTTACAGAATTTAATCAAATTAAAGAGGTAGCATTACCATCATTGCTACTTGCTAAGCAGATTTCTCCATCCATTGGTATTATCATGTCTGTCATTATGGTTTTAGTCATATACAATACAGTAGTAGGTTTAATGTACGCCTTTGCATCACGCTTTAGTCGACCGTTTACGAAACGCTATTATATTCTTATAGTTATGATGGCGATAATAACATTTGCTTGTACTTTTGTGGGATTCATTTCTCTCATTGGTAAAGTATTCCCTATCATGGGACTTTTTGGTTTTATCTTATTAATTCCTGTGATATACAAAGGAATTTTACGAAAATAATAATCTTAGCCTAGGACAAATTGTCTTAGGCTTTTATATTGTCAATAAGGTAAAGAGTTAAACACATACTAAACAAATTTTAATTCTATTAGCACTTCCTGTGTAAGTTAACCAATCTATTTAAACACTATTTACCTTCTTAATGGTTGCTCATTTTCTTGAAGTTCAGGAGAATTTTAATATAAATAACGCAATTTAAATTTAAAACTGATTTTTCAGGGAATACTTCTAATGGAGGTGTTTAACATGACAAACCAATTATTTATTAACAATGAATTTATAGAAAGTCAGTCTAAAGAAACAATGGATGTCATTAATCCAGCTACTGGCGAGGCATTTGATACTATCACTCTTGCAACTGAAGAGGAAGTAAACGACGCAATTGAAAAATCTCAACAAGCACAACTTGAATGGGAGCGCGTGCCTCAACCTACACGTGCAGAACATGTTAAATTACTTATACCTTTATTAGAAAAAAATCGCGATGAAATAGCTCAATTATACGTAAAAGAACAAGGTAAAACTTTATCGCAAGCTTATGGAGAAATTGACAAATCAATCTCATTTATCGATTATATGACAAGTCTGAGTATGTCAGATAAAGGACGTGTTCTACAAAATAGTATTGCAAATGAAACGATTCAACTTATCAACAAACCTATCGGAGTTACTGCTGGTATTGTGCCATGGAACGCACCGATACTTGTCCTTATGCGAAAAGTCATTCCAGCTATTGTAACTGGTTGTTCAGTAGTGATTAAACCTAGTGAAGAGACAACGTTACTCACTCTTCGATTAGCTGAATTATTCAGAGCATCAACTATACCAGCAGGTTTGATTCAAATTGTTCCTGGCACTGGAGAAACAGTAGGTACACAATTAGCTTCGCATAAAGACATTCAACTTATTTCTTTAACTGGAAGTATGAGAGCTGGTAAATCTGTTTACGAAAATGCTGCTCAAACTGTAAAGAAAGTAAATTTAGAATTAGGTGGAAATGCTCCAGTCATTGTCACATCAAATGCCGATTTAGATAAAGCAGTTGACTATATTGTGACAGCCCGTATAAATAATGCAGGTCAAGTTTGTACGTGCCCTGAACGTATCTTTGTGCATGAAGATGTTCACGATGACTTTTTAAATAAAGTAACTTCCAAAATGAAAAGCTTAACTGTTGGAGATCCATTTGATGAAAACACCGATTACGGCGCAATTATTAACCAAAAGCAACTTGATAGTATTCATGAAAAGGTTCAAGATGCTATTAAAAATGGTGCAACATTGATGACTGGTGGACATCAATTAAAACGCCATGGTTTCTTCTACGCACCAACGGTATTAGATAACGTTAGAAAAGACGATAGTGTCTTTAAAGATGAAATTTTTGGTCCTGTTCTTGCGATAACAACATACCGTAATTTTGAACAAGTGATTGAAGACGCTAATGATACAAACGCTGGCTTATCTTCTTATATCTTCTCTGAAAATTTAACAGAAGTAATGACAGCAACCGAACGTCTAAAATTTGGTGAAGTATATGCAAATTGTGAGGCTGAAGAAGTCGTTAATGGCTATCACGCAGGTTGGCGTGAATCAGGCTTAGGTGGCGCTGACGGTATTCACGGTTTTGAAGAATACTACAATACCACTGTAAGTTATATCAGATACTAATGTAATCATTATCATATAACTAACGGGATGGGTTTAACGTTTTATTTAGAACGTTAGACCCACCCCGTTTTTAATTATTGAGTGCGCGATTTAATACGTGAATGTTCTTTTTCATTAATGATTGGTATGAAATTGAATCATCATTTTGCTCCTCTTTAGTCAATACAGCTAAATTATGAAAACTTAATGGTTTCGTATCTGTTTCTTTCTTAATAACATCTGTAATTTTGGAGGTAATATTTTGTTCATATAAAACATAAGGCGCGTGTGAATGCTGTATATCTTTAACGATATTCAAAATCTCTTTTTGACTAGGTTCTTCATCATTCATACCTTTAACACCTTGTTGTTTAAAACCATAACGATGCGCTAAATATCCTAGCGAATCGTGTGATATCACAACTTGATCTCTTTTAGAATGCTTCGTTATTGATTGTAGCTGTTGATCAATATGCACAATATCTTTATTTACTATTTTATAATTTTTATTGTAATAAGCTTGATGTTTAGGGTCTTTCTCTATTAATTTCTCTTTAATCATGAAAGCGAATTTTTGATTTAGAACAGGATCTAACCAAACATGAGGATCTTGATTCGATTCTTCATGATGTGAATGATGCTCATGATCTTCATCATGGTCTTTAGAGTGAATAAAATCACTTTGTTTGAGTCCTTCGGCAAGCGCTAATTTCATGCTATTATTGGTCATCGAATTCGTAATCTTTACAGCGACAGGATCTAATTGATGACTTGAATAGACAAACAGGTCACTTTTGGCAATATCAATCATATCTTTTTGTGTTGGTTCATATGAGTGTAAATCAGCACCAGCAGGATAGATTGATTGCGCGTCAACATATTTTCCACCAATCTGTTGTGTCAAACTTTGAAATGCGTATACAGTCGTGTATACTTTCATTTTATTCTTGTCATTAATACTTTCGCGTTTACGATGATCAAAGCTACTGCATCCGCTTAACATTAAAATGATGATTGACACTATAATTAATTTCTTCAATATAAGTGCTCCCTACTATGACCAATTTATACGCTTATCACTATATCCGTTACATTATAAAAAAGCAATAGTTATCAATATAAATGTAAACTGTAAACCAATTATGTTTGAAAACGTCAAAGCGTGATAAATATAACTATATACTATTTTAAAGGAGTGAACGTCGATGGCTGCAGAAATTAAACAAGGCGATCATAAATTCTATGTAGGTGATGACGAAAATAACCCAAAAGCTGTTATTACATTTAAAGAGGTTGATAACAATGAGATAGACATAGATCATACTGGAGTTTCTGATGAACTCGGTGGACAAGGTCTAGGTAAAAAATTAGTTAATCGTGTTGTTGAACATGCACGAGAAAACAATCTAAAAATTATCGCTTCTTGTCCATTCGCAAAAAACGTATTAGAAAAAGATGATCATGCACAAGATGTTTATTTAGGATAGTTTATGTGAATGTACTCATATCAATTTGAGATATACGTCGTTCGCTTATTTCACCGAAAATTTATAGCAGTTGACTAAATATGCAATACGTTTATCAAATGGGCACACATATAGTTAACTATGTAAGGGTAGGACTAATTTCAAAATAATTTAGTTCTACTCTTTTATTTAGATTTTATATTAGTTCAATATATTAGCTATTTTAGTATCTTTTAAGTATATTAATTATACTTATTTTAAAATTGAAAGGAACACGAAACGATGACAAATTTTCATTCTATAGATGCTACACAAGTAACAAACGTCACTTTAAATGTTAAAGATTTAAATAAATTAACTGATTTCTATTCTAATGTATTAGGTTTTTCTATTGAAAAACAAACGAATCAACAGACCGTATTCAACATCGGAAATCTTGGTTATACTTTAACTTTAAATGAACTCAACAATGGTCGACAACCGGAATTTAGAGAAGCAGGTTTATTCCATGTTGCTTATCTTTTACCGACTCGTAGCGATTTAGCAGACTTCCTTTATCATGCTAACAATCACAACATCGCAATGGGTGGCGGAGATCACCTTGTCAGTGAAGCGCTATATTTCGCTGATCCTGAAGGTAATGGTATTGAAGTCTATCATGATCGTCCTTCAGAAGACTGGGTATGGCGAGACGGTTTTGTCAAAATGGATACATTGGAAGTTGATGTCAATGATTTAATGGCTCAACGCTCAAACGAAGGTTGGCAAGGTTGGCCGGAAGAAGGAAAAATCGGCCATTTACATCTCAAAACCCACAATTTAGAATCAGCTTATGAATTTTATGTTGAAAAGCTAGGGTTCGAACATATATCTAATTTCCCACAAGCACTATTTATGTCTACTCAAAAGTATCATCATCATATAGCGACAAATACTTGGCAGTCAAATAAGATTAGAACTCAAAATGAACAAACTTATGGTTTATGTCACTTTGACATATATCAACCTAATGCAAATAGTAGTCATGTTACTTCACCTGAAGGCTTTGACATTACAATTCATGGTAACAAAACAAAATAACGATGATAACTTACCGTAGTTGATACACACCTTATTTTGAATAAGTTATCCAAGTTACCGACAACTTGCTTTGCCCTGGGAATTTTTCGGTGAAATTCTCTTTGTTGGAGCCTCGAACCTCAACTTTTCTAATCCATTGAATTCCAACATATACTTCGTCTTTATGGGGTTTGTTGAAAGTGTTTGATATAAGGTAGATGTAATTTCTAGTGTTTTGTCTATATATTAAGAAAACCTGAGACAAGATTGATGTGTACTATACCTCACAATGTTAGAATTTAGTCTAACTTTACGTTGCACTCAATGTCTCAGGTTTTTATAATTTTATTTATTTTTCATTAATTTTACTTCGCTTAATGCTTGCTGACGTATTCTTTCTTCATCTTCTCTAACCCAGTTTGGAATTAAAAAAGCATCAATAATAGCCCAAATTAATGTAGGAATTCCAAAAGTAAACCAAACAGTTAATAATGTTAAGACTAATAATCCAACTCCACTTCCTACTTTACCATGATAAAATCTATGTGCTCCAAATCCTCCTAAAAAGAACCAAAGTACATAAGATACAGCAGTAGATTTTCCACGATTCGTTACTTGTTGTTCAATATAACTCTTTTCTTCTAAATTCATAAAATCCCTCACAACATTTTCATATTTAAAATTATTGTACCATACAAAATATAAAAACAAATATTAATTTATTATTTTTCACCAGATAAATAAATTTTTGTGTAATACTCAAAAATATTTTCTGCTTTTAATTGAAGTAAAATTTCAACAAAAAACAGGATGCACGCATACGCATGCATCCTGTAAAGTGCCTCTTTTTATTAATATAAACCTTTAGTTTGGTTGCTTGTATCAATAAAGATATTTTTAACTTGTTGATAGTTTTTGATAGCATCTTTATATACTTCGCGCCCAATACCTGATTTTTTATATCCTCCGAATGGCGCACCTGCAGGAATTTGATTATAAGTGTTAATCCAAATACGACCTGTTCTCATAGCTTTAGCTACATTTAATGCACGATTTAAATTTGTAGTAAAGATACCTCCAGCTAAACCATACTCAGAATCATTTGCAATTTCGATAGCTTCTTGCTCATCATCGAATTTTTCAACTACTACAACTGGACCAAAGATTTCTTCTTGAGCAAGTTGATGTTTATTATCGTTAATCTCAATAATTGTAGGCTCAAAGAAGTAACCTTTGTCTAAGCCGTTGTCTGTGATTCGATGACCACCAGTTAAGATGTTAGCTTTGTCATCTTCTTCAGCAATTTTTATATAACTTTCAATTTTATCTAATTGTTCTGGTCCAGTTTGCGCACTCATTTTAGTATCTTCATCAAATGGATCGCCAACTTTAATATTTTCAAATGCTTCTTTCAATTTTGGCAATAATTCATCGTAAATAGATGATTGTACTAATAATCTTGAACCTGCACTACATACTTCACCTTGGTTAAATAATATACCAAGTTGAACACCTTCAATCACTTGCTCTAAATTAGCGTCATCAAAGATAATATTAGCACTTTTACCACCTAATTCTAATGTTGTAGGAACGATACGTTCAGCACCTGCTTGTGCTACACCGTAACCCACGTCAGTAGAACCTGTAAATGATAATTTGTCTACACCTTCATGATGGAAAATAGCGTCTCCTGATTCAGACCCTTTACCAGTTAAGACATTAACTACTCCTTTAGGAAGAACTTCTTGGAAAATTTTAGCAAGTTCAATTAATGATAAAGGCGTAGATGATGATGGTTGAATTACTACTGTATTACCTGCTGCTAAAGCTGGTCCTAATTTCCATGATGCTAATAAAATTGGGAAGTTCCATGCTACTACTGCACCAACAACTCCAACAGGTTCATTAACAACTAAACTCATTGTATTTTGATCAATTTCATTAACTGAACCTTCGTCAGTTGTTAAAACGCTAGCAAAATACTTAAATTGATTGGCTGCTTGTGGTACATCAATTGTTGATGTTTCACGATAGGGTTTACCATTTTGCAGTGATTCAACTGTCGCTAAATGTTCAGTTTTCTCATGAATACGTCGACTAATTTCTAATAGATAATCTGCACGTTCTTCTTTAGAAATCTTACTCCAACTATCAAATGCATCATGAGCTGCCTGAACAGCTTTATCCACATCTTTTTTACCAGCGCGTGCAACTTTAGCTAAATCTTCACCATTAGCTGGATTAGAAACAGTTAATGTTTCCCCACTATCACTAGCTTGGAATTCATTGTTAATAAACAAGCCGTAACTTTCATCTATATAATTTCTTACGTTAATATTTGTCATTAAAACCCATCCTTTTTTAGTGATATTTGAAGTAATCGCTTATCCCTAATAAAATGTAAGCGTTTACTCAATGTAACACTTATTTTAACCTCTTTTGTAAATAATGCAAAATTATCTGTTTGCATCATCAATAAAAGTGACTATGTTTGTGTTGTACCCGCTTCGAGTTTTATTATTCAACGTATAAAAATTTTATTATATTCAACAAAACAATCTGAGGCTTCAAGTAGAAGTCTCAGGTTGTTTATATATTAATTATTGATAACTCACTCAATTTTAAATTCATATAATCGTACTTGATTAAAGTTCTCACTATCAGGAGTAAACTATAGTATTTAACATAAACCTATGCTATACCTTGTGGTTTCATAAAATTTCTTTATTCAATCCAACTAATGATGTCGTCTTCATTTTGTCTAACTTTGCCATGTTTAGGCTCTTGTGCTCTGTAACCAAAGCCTACCATAACTGAAATACCAAATTGTTCTGTATCTAAAACACCTCATCAGAAAGAATTTCAGTCACTTTGTCTAAATCAAATCCTTCAATTGGACATGAGTCGATACCTAGTAATGCAGCACTTGTCATCATGTTTGCTAACGCAATATATGTTTGTTTACTCGCCCAATCATACAATGTTCGTTCATTATCGGCGATATGGAAACTTTCTTGGAAATCATCAAATTTATTTTCAACAGCTGGAATTGTACTTTCTTCATATTTTTTAACACCACGAAGTAAATGTTGCACGTATTCTGTATGAGCCGTCACATTCTTACGGGCAAAAATTAATACAAAGTGACTTGCTGTATCAAGTTGCTTTTGTGCTCCCCAACTATAGGCTTTCAATTTTTCTCTCAATTCTTTATTTTGAACCACTACAAAGTGCCAAGGTTCTAAACCTAGTGAACTTGGAGATAATCTACCTGTTTCTAAAATCGTATTAAAATCTTCATCACTAATTTTTTTCGCAGGGTCAAATTCTTTTGTCGCATGTCTAAAATGGAATGCATAAACAATCGTTTGATTCATTTGATTCACAATCATACCTTCCTCTCTTTACTTCTGTTGATACAAATTATATACGACTTCAAAGTGTAACTAAAGTAATTGATTTCTAATCTCTTCAGCTCACTTATATAGTTAGTATAATTTAGAAATTTAAAAGACCTATGAAATAACTTGTTTAGTGAATTAAATCACATATAATAAAAAAATCATAAGTACTGACTTGTGAATGTTTTTACTATTCATTAATTCTAAATTTTAGAAATGAGGTAATTTTAATGACAAAAATTATGTTTTTCGGTACAAGAGCATATGAAAAGGACATGGCATTACGTTGGGGAAAGGAAAATAATATCGATGTTACTACATCAACAGAACTTTTAAGTGTAGATACAGTCGATCAATTAAAAGATTATGACGGTGTGACAACAATGCAGTTCGGTAAATTAGAACCTGAAGTTTACCCTAAATTAGAGTCTTATGGTATTAAACAAATTGCACAACGTACGGCTGGATTTGATATGTATGACTTAGAACTTGCAAAAAAACATGGAATTATTATCTCGAATATACCTAGTTATTCACCTGAAACAATTGCTGAATATTCGGTATCTATCGCTCTGCAGCTCGTACGAAAATTCCCAACAATTGAAAAACGTGTGCAAGCACATAATTTCACGTGGGCGTCCCCTATTATGTCTCGTCCAGTAAAAAACATGACCGTAGCAATCATCGGTACAGGACGTATTGGTGCTGCAACAGGTAAAATCTATGCTGGTTTTGGTGCGAAAGTAGTTGGTTATGATGCATACCCTAATCATTCTTTATCTTTCTTAGAATATAAAGAAACAATAGAGGATGCAATTAAAGATGCTGATATTATCTCTTTACATGTACCCGCTAATAAAGATAGTTTTCATTTATTTGATAACAATATGTTTAAAAAAGTTAAAAAAGGTGCCGTTTTAGTTAATGCTGCAAGAGGAGCTGTGATTAACACGCCTGATTTAATTGAAGCAGTAAATAATGGTACATTATCAGGTGCTGCCATTGACACATATGAAAATGAAGCTAATTATTTCACCTTTGATTGGTCAAATCAAACGATTGATGACCCAATATTATTAGACCTAATTAGAAATGAAAATATTTTAGTTACACCTCATATTGCCTTTTTCTCTGATGAAGCAGTACAAAATTTAGTCGAGGGTGGTTTGAATGCTGCATTATCAGTAATTAATACTGGCACATGTGATACGCGATTAAACTAATACGAATAAAGTCAGTAATCACTGTAATCAAGATATTATTTATCATTATTTCGATTTACTTACCCTATATCATTACATTATCACTTGGTATTAATGTGAATAAAATAAAAAACATTTTACTTTTCTAATAAAAAAATGGTTAAGCGTCTGTACATGTTAATGTTTCAGACATTTAACCATTTTATTATTTATTAGAATAACCGAGAACAACATTTTCGATTGTTGATAGTACGCCTTGTTCATCATTGGAAGGTGCCACATGACTCGCTATATTAAATAATGATTGATCTTCACTATTAGCCATGACATAACTATGTTCGGCGAGTTCCAACATATCTTTATCGTTATTTGCATCTCCAAATGCCATTAAATGTGAAGCAGACATTTGCCATTCTTTTAATAATCTAGACAAAGCTTGACCCTTAGTCATATTTGGCATAATAACATCTATACTATCTCTTCCACTTGATACTAGTTTAATATCATCTTTAAACTTAAGAGCTAATTTCTCATCTAAGTCTGGATGAGTTTGACGATTAATATTGAAAGCAATTTTTACATAATCATCGTCAGGTAATGTTTGTAAGGAGTCAATCTCTATGAGTTGGTGATAATATGTACGTGCATCTTGCTTAAATGCTTCGCTTGTCTCTTTTAAAATATATGCACTTTTTACGCCACAAATAATCAAATTGTTTATCTTTTGATTCAAATTTAAATAATTTACAACTTTTTGAAAAATATACTGATCAAAACTTCGATAATTATAAAGTTGATTCCCTTTATAGATGACTGCTCCATTTTCAGATATAAAGAACATTTCCCTATCTCCAAAAATTGATTTTAGCTTTGCAAATTGATTCCCACTCGCAGCTATAAATTTGATATTTTTATCTATTAATTCTTTAAAAATAGTTTCAAAACGATTTCTATCAAACTGTTTATTTGAGTCAAGAAATGTTCCATCCATATCTACCGCAATGGCTTTAATCATCGTTAAGCCCCCTATCTATAGATTAAAATTCATAATCATTATATAGCTGTTGGATTTGGGATTGAAGCAATATCAAATATAGTGAAAACATATTCATATATTGAAATTGTTTTCAACATAAAAAATAATTACCTTTGTCATTCACACTATCGCTTAATATATAAGATAAATCTCTTATTTTCATTTATATAACTTGAATCGACATATTAAAAAGAGCCAAGGACAATCACTTTGTCCTTAACTCTCTAATCAATAAGTTATTAAAATTCATTTTAACAAAGCTTCTTCTCGAAGCAGAACATAATTCATACAGTTTATTACGTATCTTTCACTTATAAGAATATTAGTTAATTTGTGTAGCTATGAATATTTTCCTTGTTTCCCAAACACCCGTTTCTTCATTATAGTCATCACAAGTAATTAATGTTAATTGATTTTTCTTATTAGGATGTTCGTCTAATACCTTAACCTCTGTAGGTTTAACATCACGTATTTTAGTTATTTTATACTTTCTAGTTTGATTTCCAGTTTTAAAATACACTTTACTACCGATTTTTGCTGATTTTAAATTTGTAAATTGATAGTGCGGACGATCAGTAAACGTATGACCAGCAATTGAAATGTTCTGTTGATTAAGAGATTCGTCACCTTCTGCAAAACTTACACCTCTATTGAGTTGTTCTGGCGTTGCTGGACCAGGGTATACAGGTTCTTTTATTTGCGCATCTGGAACTTCTATATAACCAGCCATTTTAGATTTATCGGAAGGTATCTTTGGCGTCGATTTAGATGTCTTTGTCTGTTCTTTTTCCTTTTTATCATAATTTTCAATTTTATGATCGTTATCTTTTTCATGAAGATAATTATCGATATATGGCTTTGAGAATAAATAAATAGCTAAAATGATTAACAATACGCCTATTAAGGTGATTAATCTATTCATCCACTGCTTCATTTATGTTACTCCTTTATATTTATTTCGCAAATTATATAATTTTAGTTTAGTATAGCATTAAATTAAAAATTCAACATTACATGATGTGATATCTGAACTAGATGAGAATGCCTGAAGATGATGCATTGTCTATTGAATAAAAATAATAATTTTAAAGATTTGAGGGATTGAGATGATTAGATTTGCACGACTAGAGGATCTTCAAGATATTTTGACAATTTATAATGATGCTATCCTTAATACAACAGCTGTTTATACGTATAAGCCACAACAATTAGATGAACGTCTTCAATGGTATCAATCTAAAGCAAAAATAAACGAACCTATATGGGTTTATGAAAAAGAAGGGAAAGTGGTTGGTTTTGCCACTTATGGTTCCTTTAGACAATGGCCGGCCTATTTATATACTATTGAACATTCAATATATGTTCATCAACAGTACAGAGGACTAGGTATCGCTTCTCAATTATTAGAGAATTTAATTCATTACGCTAAAGAACAAGGTTATCGCACCATTGTTGCCGGGATTGATGCATCGAACATGGACAGTATCGCATTACATAAGAAGTTTGACTTCTCACATGCAGGTACAATTAAAAATGTAGGTTATAAGTTTAATCGATGGCTCGATTTATCATTTTATCAATATGATTTATCCGATTCATAAGAAAGTGTGGAGTTATTATTAAATAAGTTAATCCAAAAAGATACTCTTTATTTTTTATTTCTTCAGTCTTCTTTTTTATCTTCAATAACAAAACGAATGTAATAGAATATAAAAACAATTATCATGCTCAATGATAATGATTTAAATAGCAAGTTGGGCCATGTTCCCTCGATGGTCCATAAATAAGTTATCGTCGTGTTAATGATGAATGCGATGAAGATCAAAAATAATCTCAGCATTTCATCAACCCCTTTTTAGCTATTTTATGTTGTTGTCAGAAAATTTGCAATATATAAAACGCCTATAATCATATGATTAAAGGCGTTCTTAATATAAGAACTTTATCTTTTATAATTTTTTCTTTATTTTTAACATCTTTTACTACTAAAAATGCTCAAGCTTTATAATTTATAAAGCCTGAGCATTTAAATATTAATTATTTATTTTTAACCATGTTGTCTGCTTCGCCGAATATTTTACGTTTGATTTCTTCGCCAGTAGGTGTACCTGCTAAACCACCTAAACCTGTTTCTCTTAATGATGCAGGTAAATTACGACCCACTCTATCCATAGCACCTATGACTTCATCTACTGGAATTTGACTTTCAACTCCAGCTAGTGCAAGGTCTGCAGATATTAATGCATTTCCTGAACCAATAGCATTACGCATTACACATGGAATTTCAACTAAACCAGCAACTGGATCGCAAACTAAGCCTAATAAGTTACTAATTGCCAATGCCATGGCATGTCCTGATTGTTCAGGTGACCCGTTAAAAATTGATACTGCAGCAGCTGCAGCCATTGCAGATGCCGAACCCACTTCGGCTTGACAACCACCAGTTGCACCGGCAACGCTCGCATTGTTTGCAACTACTCGCCCGAATAAAGCTGATGTGAATAGAAAATCTATCATTTGATCTTCAGTGATATTATGAGTTTTTTCTAATTTAAATATTACGCCGGGAATCGTTCCCGAGGAACCAGCTGTCGGAGTAGCACAAATAATACCCATTGCTGCATTAACTTCGTTCGTTGCAACTGCACCTTTGACTGCATCAATCATTTCATGACCTGATAATGCATGATTATTCTCGTTGTAATCTCGAAGTTTAGCAGCGTCATGTCCTGTATAACCTGTCACACTTTCTACACCGTCGCCAGTCGTACCTTTTTCAACCGCCTCACGCATAACGTTTAAGTTTTGTCTCATTAAATCACGCACTTCTTCGCGAGATTTACCTTCTCTTTCCATTTCATCATTAATCATCATATCAGCAAAACTGATGTTATTTTCAACTGAATAATCTATTGTCTCTCTAATTGAATCAAACATGTTAATCCCCCTCTATTTGATATAGGAAACGTTTAAATCACTATGTTTATCTTTAATAATATTTAATGCTGATTCTGAGATTGCTTTATTTAAAGGAAATACAACTAAACCTTCATTATCATTTGTTTTTATTAATTCTTCACCTAGGTCTAAGTTCATATCTGATAAATCATTAATAAGATGATTTATTTTAGCTTTATTCATATTTCCATCTATAACTAACATTGGAAGCCCATGATTCAGTTCCACATCTAAACCATTTACATTGATACCTTTTAGTTTGATTGTACCGCCACCAATAGAAATACCTATCACTTCTATATAACGTCCGTCTTTCGTATTTGCTTTGATATAAGCACAGTTAGGATGTTGACCAATACTTTCTCCTTCATCTTCAATAATATCAATTGTAATATTTTCATCTTTTGCTATGTCTAAGGATGATTTAATTCTACTATCGAAAGTGCTGTAGCCCATAGCACCTCCGACAATAGCAACGTCTGTACCATGCCCTTGATGCGTTTTAGCAAAAGATTCATAATAACGAATTTCTATATGCTTAGGCATATCTCCTAACACAGCTCTCGCTGAATTACCAATTTTTACTGCACCTGCTGTATGAGAACTTGAAGGTCCCATCATTACTGGTCCAATAATATCGAAAGCACTTTGATAATCATAGCTTTTAGCCATCATTAAACACTCTCCTTAACTTGGTTTTTTCTACGTGGTAACTTGAATCCGACATTCATCAAGTTAAATTTATTAATAATAGCACTAATAACGTACGCTAATATCACACTTGCAATTGCTACTGCGATAATTGTAATTGTAGATCTTACAGCATCGTTAAAGCCATAAAGTACAATAGCACCTGCTATAGGTGTTGCCATACCTTTAATATCAATAACTAGTCCACTGTATGTGACAATACAAGCATTTACAACACCAATAATGGCATTCGCACCAAACAGTTGTAGCGGATATTTGGCAATTAAGTCAATTTGAGTTAACGGCTCTACAAATACCGCGAAGGCATTACCTTTATTACCAATTTTTAATTTGCTAAATAAGATTCCATTAACAAAAGATGCTCCTGTACATGTTAACGCACCAATTGCCATTGGAATACCAGTTAAACCTAATAAGCTTGTAAGTACCATTGAGCTTAATGGCGTCATACCAGTTACAGGAATAACAAGTCCTAAAATGACTGCTAATGCATATGGGTTGTTATCACCTACTGAAGTGATTGCACTACCAATTTGTTTAAGTACTGCAATAACCCCTGGAGAAATTAAGTTTGCAAGACCAAATGTAACTGCTGGAGCCAATAAAATAACAACAATTAAATCTAGTCCCTCTGGAACTTTTTTCTCAACAAACTTGATTCCAAATGCAACAACATACGCTGCGATAAACGCAGGTAATAATTTTGAGTCATGTAATATTAAACCTACAATGACTGCAAATACTGGAGACACTTCTAACTTTAGACAAGTTAATATACCAACAGCTATACCACTTAAACTCCCTGCTAAATCACCAATTTCTTGGAAAAATTTAACATGGAATACGCCACCAATTGCGTAACTTAAGAACGCCTGTGGTAAAAACGTGGCACAAGCAGCCCCTGATAAAGCTTGTAAACCTTGTTTACCATATGGCGCAAAATTTAAGAAAAGCGTCATGATAATAAGAACGAGTACTAAAGTCCCTACTCCTAAAATAATATCCATTTCCCCAAAACCTTCTTTCTTTATTTTTAGGCCATAGTTATCGTACACCCTAAAGAAAGCGATTTCAACAATTTATTGAACACAATTAAGTCTATATTGTGAATTAATTCACAAAACCGTTTTAATAGTCTTTCTAAAACATTTATATACACGAATTTTATATTTTAAGATGGTTTCAAATTACTTTTTTTAGTTAATTGGTTTTATTTATCTACTTTAAATACTGTAAAAGTAAAATGTTAATCACAATAATTCAATATTTTGTCAATGCATAACTAAGATGACTCCATGTATTCTAACGCTAAAAGTCATATTTGTAAAAAATTAGTCACAATTAAAAAAGGAGCGGAACTGAATTCATCTAAGAATTTTATGTCCCGCTCTATCGCTCTTATTGACTGAGTTTATAAAAAACTTAATGAACCAAAAATTTCATTTCAATCAATGATTGCGAAAAGATTGAGAATCTACACGTAATTTTATGGTATAGATTCTAAGCAATATGAATGTTTATGTTAAATAATGTGTTTTAATGACTTAATATCAAATAAATGAAACGAATTTTATCATACTTTAACCTTCTTATAACTTACCTTTCGTACCTTTTATGGTGGTGCTCGACATCTCACTATCAAATGTTTTAAGTGTCCATTTAATCTTTTGTATGGCATTGCGAGTAAAAATAATATTGACTCAATGAATATTCTTGTCTCGCGAGATGTTCAGGTAATTGAAATATAAGTAAAAAAAGCTTTTGTATATGGAAAATAAGATCATTCAAAGACGGTATCATGAAGGTATTTGAGATTTCGAGATATTGGAAATCTCTATGCCATGCGTGGATGCTATATTGTAATGGATATAAATGGTCTTGCTGTTCGTGATAGTTTAAATCGACCTTTATGATATAGTTTGGTAGTTTTATTTCGAAAGAATTATTCTTTAGAGAAACAGGAACTTGGCATTTGGTAATTTCGTTGATTAATTTTTGTAATAGACAAATTAAAATATCATTGTCTTTGTCAGAGCTTTGAGGTGGTGTAATTTCTTTACGAATAGAATGCTGATCTAAGGGGAATTTGAGTTTTAAACAATGTAATTGAGGCCGTAACTTTAGACTTTTCATTCTAGAATAAGCACTCAAAATTAAATGTATTTGCTGACGTGAATAAAAATGCAGGAAACTTAATTGTTCATTATTAATTGGGGTCGGAATTTCATCCTTTAAATGAATATAACAATTGTCTACGCGATTCTTAGGCTTCATAATTTTACTTCCTCGCAATGTTTTTCGAAGTTGATGAATCGGTGGAATAGATATTTGATGCTCTTCAATTATCATTAATAAGTTATAATAATCTATTTCATTCAAGTAGGCAAACGTTCTTGGCGTAACATATTGTAACTTTTCATATAATTCTTGTTTTGAAATAAACATAGTATCATCCTCTCGATGCTTATATAGTCTTGAGTGCTCAAATCTTAAAAATGATATCTATATTAAACGTATAATTTAAATCAATGTCAATATTCATTTTAATAATTAAATTTTTACTTATCATTTTTAGTTGACAGTTTTTCAATTTTTGAACTTTTCTACGACGAAATTGTATGTACTGTTGATAAATATAATTATTTTTTCATTTTCTTATAATTGACTATAATAAAAAGACTCATCGCCATTAAAAGTGAGCGATAAGTCTTTAATATTTTAATTCGTTATCGTTAACAAATCAGCAGTAAGCTGTTTCGTTTGTTTATATATAGCTTCATAAACTGAATAGTATTGTTCATAAAGGTCATGATTTTCATTATTCGGCTCAAACACCTCGTCTACTTTAATAAATGCCTCTACACAAGACTCAATTGTTTTAAACCATCCTAGACCGTATGCCGCTAAAATTGCCGCTCCCATGCTTGGTCCTTCTTCATGCTTCAACCTTTTTATTTGTACATTAAAAATATCAGCTTGAAGTTGTAACCAAAATCTACTCTTAGCACCACCACCGATTGAAGTGATAGAGTTCATTTCATGACCAGCTCGTCTCATAATCTTTATAGAATCATATAAAGAATACGTTATGCCTTCGATTACTGATCTCGCAAAGTCAGCTTTAGTATGTTGCCCACTGATACCTATAAAACTTCCACGTATTTGAGCATCACCATGTGGCGTACGTTCTCCAGCTAAGTAAGGTGTAAATAGTAGTCCATTGGCACCTATCTTTGAAGATGCAGCTAAATTTAAAATCCCTTCAAAAGAATCATTTTCAAAAAAAGTTTGTTTTAACCAGTTTAAACTATAGCCTGCTGCCAACGTTACTCCCATTGCGTAATAAGTGTCTGGAACACTATGATTAAATAAGTGTAAATTACTATCATATGAAGTCACACGTTGGTATTCAACATTTAATACAACACCTGAAGTACCTATGCTACATAATGCACTTTTATCATGGATGACACCAGCACCAATTGCACCACATGCATTATCGCCACCCCCAGCATATACAGCAACATCACTAGATAATCCTAATTCATTAGCCAGTGATTCAGTCACATTTCCAACATATGAATGTGATTGTACTAAGGGTGGGTAGATATCACCAATGTTAAATGTATCTCCAACATCTCTTGTCCATTCACAATTCTCAGGATTGAATAATAATGTACTACATGCATCACTATATTCCATATGAATTGTCTGAGTTAAGCAATAACGTAAATAATCTTTAGGCAACATAAAAACATCAACTCGACTCCAAATTTCAGGTTCATGTTGTTGTACCCATAACATTTTGGGAAGTGTAAATCCTTCTAATATCGGATTATAATTCAATCTTTCACCATATATATTTTCAATTTGTCTGCATTGTATTGAATTTCTAGTATCATTCCATAAAATCGCTTTTCTCAAAGGAATGCCGTTATCATCAACTATGACCAACCCATGCATTTGACCAGAAAAAGAAATCCCCTTTACTATCTTATCTGACATTTCTGTTGATTGAATTAATTCTTTTATCCCTTTCTTAGTAGCCTCAAACCATTCATTAGGGTCTTGTTCGCTATAACCAGGATGCTCTTGGTATAATTTTAATGTTTCACTTACTGATTCAATGACATTTCCTAATTGATCAACAGCAATAATTTTTATTGCGCTTGTGCCTAAATCAATTCCTAGAACTACTTCTTTCACCATCGTTCACCCTTTGTTTAAAATGTTAATTAATTATAAATATATTATAAATAGTTAGACTGAGAATTAAAACTTAAAATTAAAAAGTATCCATTACACAAAATAAGGGCGTGGAGAAGAATTCGTGTTAAATTTCGTCCTCGTCGTGCAACTGGCTTAATCTGTTCGATCTTTCTATAATTCCTTTTAATTGAGCCTTTGATATTATTTAAAAAGTTATAAAATTTAAAGATTCCCTCTTTATAAGTGAAGAAAGTCTGCGACATTATTTCATGTCACAGACTCTCATTTCATTAATTATATTCTCCCTCTACTTCTTTCCGTGTTGGTATAGAAGCTTGTGCTCCTTTTCGTTGTACTGTTAGAGACGACGCTTGATTTGCAAGTCGAATAGCCGATTCTAAATTGCTCAAATCTTTATTTAACTCACTTAAAAAAGCACCTATAAATGTATCTCCTGCTGCTGTCGTATCTACTGCTTTTACATTACAAGCAGGAATCATTTTGTATTGTTCTTGATATGCACAATACGTGCCTTGCTCCCCTAAAGTAATTAATACTGCAGATATACCTAAATCGAGAAAATATGTTGCTGTTTCTTTCATATCACTTTCATTATTGATTGAAATACCTGTTAATAATTCTGCTTCTGTTTCGTTTGGAATAATTATATCAGTTAACTCTAAAAGTGACTTAGGCAATTCAATTGCTGGTGCAGGATTTAATACAGTAGTGATATTTTGCTTACGAGCAATTTTAAATGCTTGTTCTATCGCCTCAAATGGAACTTCAAGCTGCGCTACAACAAAGTCTGCACCAATAAACGCTTCTGCACTCATCTCAACATCAGTTGCACTTAATGTCATATTCGCACCACCGTAAACAAGAATCGTATTTTGTCCTGCTTCATCAACAGTGATAAATGCTTGCCCAGTTTCTTCACTTTCTGACGTTAAAATATATTGTGTATGAATACCTGCTTTTTTGAAATCTTCCAATATAAAGTTGGCATTGCCATCTTTACCAATTTTACTGATAAATGTTGTATCTGCTGCTAATCTACTAGCTGCTATGGCTTGATTGGCTCCCTTGCCCCCACCAAACTCCTTTTGAGCTTGATTAATATGTAACGTCTCACCAGGTTTTGGAAACCTTTTAACATTAAGAAATTTATCTACATTTGTTGATCCAATTACAATCACTTTATTTTTATTCATTTCAACTTCACCTACTTTATCTTTTTAAAAGCACAATCACATGACTATTAAACTTAAAAAGTCACATTAGATTCTAGGATAATGTTAGAAAAAGGGGTGATTTCACCAGTTCGTATATTCCCTTTATTTAAAGGGGATTTTAACATTTCTTTCATCTCAGAATGCGCAATAAATTTAATTTCTACGTCATCATTGATTAATTTCTTAATTGCTTTTAATTGCTGTGCATTCGTAGTTTTAATTTCTTCTGCTAAATATACTTTTTGTATTTCCATTTCAGTTAACACTGTCTCCAACATATCAATAAAACGTGGCAATGACTTAGTCACTGCTAAATCTATACGTCTGTCATCATTAGGTATAGGCATACCTGCGTCATTAATCGTTAATAACTCATAGTGACCTAGTGTGGAGATTGCGCTTGAAATGTGACTATTTAATACTGCTGTTTTCTTCATCTTATTCTTCCCTTCTTAATATTATTTAATAAACACTGTGATTGATGCTGCAACTAAAATAAGAACTAATCCCACAATTGTAATCATTAATTCTTTTGATGTTTTTTTCTGATTTAAGAAAAAAATGCCTGTTAGCGTTGCTAATACTACAGATGTTTGAGATAGAACAAATCCTGTTGCTAAACCATTCATATTAGGTTGTGCTGAAATTAAATAAGTTAAAGCAGCAAATGCAAAGAAAAATCCGGATATTATTTGTTGCCAACTTACTTTCTCTTTAAAAGCATTACCTTTAGACATATTCATCAACGCATAGATAACAGCCACAATGACCATCCCTATAGCTTGAGGTAAAAATGCTTTAAAACCACCAATATCCGTTGCTTGAGGTGCAGCAGAATATATCCAATAGCCAATTTCACCTACAAGTAATAAGAGCACTGCACTTCTTAGATTTTTACTATATTCTTGTTGTTTTGTTTCAGTCCATACAGTCATACGTGCACCTATAAGAATTACGAGTAAAGCTAGAAATCCAATGATTTTGTTTGTTATACCTGGCCAGTTGCCAAGCGCAAAAACGCCCCATAATGATGCACCAAGTAATTGAAATGCAGTAGTAATTGGCATCGCTCTTGATGAACCTACTAATTCGAACGCTTTAAAAGTAATAATTTGACCAAATGCCCATCCTGCACCTGATATGAGCGAAAATACTAATGCCATACCTCCTGGTAAACCGATACCTTTAAATAGTGCTAGAACAATTGCGAAAATCAAAGTACCAACAGTAGCGCCAAAGATTTGATTGACTGGACGTCCACCAAACTTAGAAGCAATCGTTGGAAATAATCCCCAACCTAATAGTGGCCCTAATCCGATTAAAATAGCTATAAAGTCCATAAGACACCTCTATATATTTCATTTTTTTATGTAAATCTTCCACTCAATCATCATACTACTTCTTTTATTTATTGTATACGCTTACACTCTTTGTCAAAAAATTGTCTTAAATTATATTCATATTTGAGTTATTTTTGTCGTTAAACTTGAAAGCAAATAAATATATATAGTTTGTAATTTAATACACACAAAAAAGCACCTTAAATGTTTTCGTTACTCATTTAAGGTGCTTTTTAAATTAAATATTTATTTTAACGGTTACCTACATCATGACCGACATCTACAGTATTTTTATCTTTATCATAAACAGCACCTTGGACACTGCCAAAGTTTGGATCATTATGCTTTTCTTCAACACCATAACCAAGACTTTTAAAGATATTTATATCTTCATCAGTCATAGCATTTTCGTAAAATATCGTGCCGCCGTCATTATAAAATCTTGGTTTATTAATAGATTCTTGTAATGAACCATCACTGTTTAAATAATCGACAATCACTTCATTAAGAATTGTTGGAATTTTGTTCCCACCTGGTGTACCAATGCCCATATAGAAATTAGGGCCAACAATTACTGACGGAGAAATAAATGATCTAGGCGCCTTGTGAGGTTCACCGTGGTTTGGGCTTAATTTATCCTTACTAAAGTCGCCTAAAGAGTTATTCATATAGAAGCCCTCTTTCATATAGTCTCCTGTCCCGAAGTAACTAGATAGTGTATTAGTCGTACTTGCTAATTTACCATTCTTATCAATAATTACAAAATGGGTTGTACTTGTATTATCCGTTCTAATTTGATTAAAATCACTGCCATTATCTGTGTTTTCACCAATATTAACTTTGTTAAGTTCACCAAGTAAATAATCATCAGTCAGATGTTGTTCATTACTAGGCTCATTGCCATTAACTATGTCCCTATTCTTATACATGACATCACGTGATTTAATCATTGCTGTGATAAAATTATTGCGATCCATATTGTCTACGTTTTCTTTTTCATCAATTTTCAATCCTTGAAGCATTAATGTGCCACCTAAAGGATTAGGTGCTGAATACACTTGATTATTCTTATAATCAGTACTTACCGCTTCTTTTTCTTCTGTTTTAAATTCTTTGAAATCTCTTTCAGTTAATTTATTATCTAATTGTTTTGAGACACTCTTACCAATATCTTCATAGAAGTAATCAGGACCTTTATCTTTGATTTTAGTTAATGTATTAGCGAGTTTATCTTGTTTTACAATATCTCCTTCGCGAACACTTTTATTTCCTTTATAGAATGGTGAGTTGTGATCAATATCACGACCGTATAATTTTAAACTTCTTTCTAGTTCTGAATCTACCTCAAAACCATCTTTAGCAAGCGGAATGACGTAATCTAAAATCTTTTTCTCATCCATTTTTCCTTCTTTCACGTGCATATCATGTAATCCTCTCACTAAGCCAGGAACTCCAATTTTGTCTCCTTCTTTATATTCATATGAGGACATCGTTTTATATTCATAAGCTTTAGGTGTTTCATTCTCTTTACCATTATATGTAAGTGTCGCACCACCACCTCCTAGTCCTGATGAATGAGGTTCTGTCACTGCAAGTGCATAAGAAACACCTATTGCCGCATCAACCGCATTTCCACCATCTTCAATAATCTTATTTCCGACTTTCGTAGCTATTTTATTATTAGATGCGACACCATAATTCTTAGGTTTACCTGCTTGTTTATGATTTGTAATTTTGTTTTCATACAATTTATCTTTGTCCACTTTTTTCTCTGTTGTATAAAAATAGAAGAGGAACGAAATGATAATTGTTATAACTAAAATGACAGATAATGTCACTTTATTATATATATTCATAATTAGCTTGCCCCTTTTGAAAGATATTGCTGTTCACCATTATTTAATTCATGTTGCTCATAATTATCTAAACCTTCATTTGCTCTAGCGAAAGTAACTAATAAAAAGATAACAACGACAAGAATGACTACAACAATTGGTAACCAATGCTTTTTAATATTCAAAAGTATAACCTCCATTTTGATCAGACTTTAAATCAATTGATTTATCTTTAATGTTATTTTTGAATCGAATATGATCCATTTTGTTCATATTATCTTTAGAGATTTTTCCATCTTTTGATTGTATTGGTGTGATATGGAACTGATTATGCGAACCTTTCCAGTCTTGTTGTACAATCATTCCTTTCTGATTTTTTGATAAGAAGTTATCAGACGTTGTGTTACCTAAACTATAAAAAATAGGCGTTCGCTTATAATTTTCAACTTTTTGAATTACTGTATTATGACCAATAATGACATCTGCACCAGCATTCGCTAACGCATGCGCATATTCTTTTTGACGTGTAGTCACATTTCGTTCATTAGGTATCCCCCAATCTACATTGACTACGACGTAATCATTATTTTCCTTTAATTTTTTTATTAAAGGATAAAATATATCTGGATCTAAACTGATTGACGTTGTGTTTTTTAAAGAGTTAGTATAGTTAGATTCGATATCGGTAAATGAAACATTAGCTATTTTTTTACCTTTAATGTCTTGTTGTACAGTTTTACTATTAATTGGATTTGAACCATTACCTGTTAAAAAATTATAACCTGCTTGGGAATCTATTTTTCTCATCATTGCTGTCGCTTGAATATTATCCATAGATTCATTGATTAAGTTAACACTTTTTACATTATGCTTGCGTAGAAACATGATATTTTCAATATTTTTATTTATGTTATCTTTTTGCTTTTTTGAAAAATCATTTACTATTAATGAACCTGTTGAAAAATCACTATGATCTAGAGTATCTTGAATACCTTTAAAAACATCATTCAAGTTAGTTTGTCGAATATGTTTGTTTAAAGTGACGTTACCTAAATATGTGAGACGAATGCTATCTTTGTCTCTAGTATCACTTTTTACAGGTTCTACTTTTATTGAATTAACAGCAAATATGAGTAGAACTAACGCTACTAAAAGTACAATTGCCGTGTAAAGTGTATTTTTCCTTTTATGTCTTTTAGATTGTTTAAGCAACCACTCACTAGGCGATAAACGTTTTTTCTTTGTCATTAATACGCGCTCCTTGTTCGTGATTAATTAATAAAACTATATAAAAATAAGATGATATATGTAATACATGTTAATAACATTGTTGTTGAAAGTGTAATGACTACACCTTGTTTTTGAATTGTATTCGCAATAATACCAGGAATGACAACACCTATACCTGAAACTTCAACCATTTCAAATGGGGTCAATGGGTACAAGAGATCAAATATAAATTTAATCACCATTCCTGTCAGTATCATGGCAGCGAATTTTCTTCTACCATATAAAATAACCCACTTACTAATACCGTTGCTTACGATAAAATAAGTTAAGCAACTAATGATTAATACTGATAACAACATAATCGGTTGATCAAAAATCAAAGCTAAATAACCTGGAACGACTAACCCTGCTGGATTAATCCCAAATTTCTCAGCAAATATCAAACTGAGTACGACACCTACGAATAAGGAGAAATATAATTCTGAACCTATCATTTTATTCTATCCCTTCTATGAATTCCGCTATTCTACCACCCGGGCCGTGGATGTTTCCTACACAAAAAACAAGTGCATTCTCAGCTTCATGTAGAATACCTTTTTCAATCTCTACAAAGTCTCGTCCTTCATAATTGATATAAGTTTTTTCTGGCATTGTTTCCATGAACTGTGTCACCATTTGTGTACTTTTTCCTGTACAAATGAGAACATCGTAATCGACTTCACCTAAAAAGTTATCAACAAAGAGTTGTGTTCTATCAACCCTGTCTGAACGACAATTGAGAATGATTATTTTCTTATCGTATGGATATTTATATGATTCCACTTTATTCAAAATCGCTTTTGTAGACTGCGGTTCATTAGCAGCGAATGCATTAACAAATACATTTTTTGTGCGATTTGCATGGAAATATTTAATTCTAACAGCACCTGGATCGGCTGGTGCATTTAACATGCCTTGTAATGCAGTTTCTTCGTCTACACCAACTGCTTGCGCTATTCCTAACACAATAGCTACATTATCAGGAAATACTAAATAATCGAACTTCCGCAAATATGATTCTGGTATGACATCTTTATTTACAACAATGAGTTCTGAATTACGTTTTTTAGCTTCCTTTGCAAAGAAACTAGTATAGTCATCTTTCATTACAACTAATTTCCCGTTATATGGAATTGTTGCAGTAAATGCTTGCGCTACATCTTTAAGTGTCGGTCCTAAGACATCCATATGGTCTTCCATCACATTAACAATTACACCGATATTTGCTTTTACTAAATCATTTTGAAAGGTAATTTGATAATCTGGATTTACAGCCATACACTCATTAACTAGGGCATTTGCTTTTTGTTTAACCACCTTACGAATAATATCTCGTTGTTCTCCAATGTTGGCGCCTTGTGGTTTTCTGATTACTGGATATTCCTTTTCCGTAAACCAATAAAGCATTCGTGCATCTGTTCCTGTTGTCTTTCCAATCACTTTATAGTTGTCCTCACGTAGAACACTGTAGGCCATCCGAGTAATCGTAGATTTCCCACGAATTCCATTAATATTGATACGTAATGGAATTTTATTAAGTCGATTTGCATGACGCTTCTTCTCTTTAATTCCTAGCCAGAGAATAAGCGCAACACACGCTATAATGAGTAACAATCTGCTTTACCTCTCTTTTCTTATGTATGTAAATCATGATACCTATAAATCTTTTTAATATTAAATTGTAAATTTTAAAGATAGTTAAATAACCTTAAATCATCAAATATAAATAAACTAACCATTTGTTAATTTAATATTCTACATATTTAAGACTTATACTATAAGTGGCTTAATCTTTTGCTAGTAGTAGACTATCACTTCGATATTGATTCAGTTTTAAAAAGTTTAAATCAATGTTATGTTAACGTAAATTTATGTAAATTCATACCATAATAACAATTTGTTTGTGAATATAAATTAAATTTCAAAGAATTAAATTACGCTAATCACAATAATTATAGCTTATCATAGTTGGGTCATAATAAATTTACTTATAATTTACATTAGATTAAAACAACGATGTTACATTATATATGAAAGATATTACGACTTTAGGAGGAGAGGTATGGAGAAGTCAGTTAAACTTGCTGTTGGCATCTATCTAGCAATTATTTTAATTATTTGTAGTATTTACCTCGCATTTATACTTATTGGAAGCTTAAATGGTAAAGACATGAGTAATTCTGTTCTAGATACTGATCACTCTCGTATCAACAATACTTCAAGAAACAGTAACGAAGATGTTACGTCATCAAATAATGAGTCAAACGATACAAAAGCACACTCATTTTCAAACTCTGAATATAAAGCTGTAAACATAAACGAAGCATATAAAAATAATAAACATATTAAAAAAGCGAATTCGAGTTATCAATACTATTGATAACAAGATTTCGCTTTATTTTTGGGAATACATAATTATAACTTTTCATTAAGTATCCGCATCTCATTTGATTATAACTCTTTTGTGACAATGATTTTTTTAAGCTGTTCTAAAAAGCGTTGGCGTTCTGGGATAGGGAATAAAGGATAAATATGAAATAAATTGTATCCTGGTATAAACTGATGCTTAATGTTTTGCTCATTCAGCATATGAGAGAACTTAACTGCATCAGGATATAATGTTTCTTTGGTTCCTACAGTAAGTGTAATATGTCCTAGGCCTTCTAAATCACCATTCATTGGAGACATCTTATAGTCATCTAATGGTGTATCACCAGCCCATAACTCTACAAGATATTTACTGCCGTCAATACCAAGCATTGGATCTTCTTTTTCATATTTTCTTGCTTCTGGATTCTTAAATGTCGCATCAAGCACCGGTGAAATAAGAACAATATGGCCAGGTTGACTGAGTTGCTCTTTTTTTAACATTTGTGCGAAAGCTAATGCAATTTGTCCCCCGGCTGAATCTCCAATAATGACTAAGTTTTCAGGTTTATCAATTTTAGTCAATAATCGCTTATATATTTTTGTTAATAATTCAAATGTCGTACGATAATCTCTGTGTGGTATTTTAGGATATACGGGCATAATTACCCTAGCATCGAGCGCATCAACGAGTAAGTCTAAATATTCAAAATGACTCTCCAAAGGATCTTGGAACCATGCGCCGCCATGTACATATAAGACCGTGCGTTGATCTGGAAGACCATGATCATTAACAACATAGACTAAAGAACCATAGTAATCTCTAATTTGAACTTTATGCTTAAATTCATATGTGGTTCCACTATATTTACCTGCAGTTTGATATTTCGTTTCATTCAATGCCTTTTTGGCATCATCTACACTTTCAAATGTCTTTTTCATTCCTGACATTCTAATCATTTTCTCTTGTAAAAAACTTTTATAACTACGCTTTTCTTTCACTTTTGCGAATAAAACTGTACCAAATAATGTCGAACCTATTATAGTAGCAATCTTTTTAAACATGAATGTGCTAACCTCCTCAATCTATAATCATTTTAAACCATCAGCGTCTAAACGTTGAGTAATTGGCTCGATTTATTAAATCTTATTTAATATTAATAAAACCATTACCTAAGACATCACGCACATCATGAATCACTAAAAAGGCATTTTCATCATTGGCATTAACAATCTTTTTTATTGCTCCAACTTGATTTTGGGATACCACGGCATAGAGAACCTCTGTATCACTTTTTTGGTAAGCACCTTTACCACTTAATAAGGTTGCCCCTCTTCCAGTCATTTCATATATATCAGCACTGATTTCTTTATTATATTTTGAAATAACTGTCACAGCTTTTTTAGGATTAAATCCTTCAACAACAAAAGACATAGACTTCTCAACAATAAATAGCATCACAATGGTATATAATACATTCGTTATAGGTAATACAACGATAAATGATAACACGATAATTGCATCTAAAATGAGTAACGCTTGTGACGTTTTTATCTCACTATACTTTGAAATAATACGTGCAATGACAGATGTCCCACCTAATGTACTATGAGCTGTGATGACTAAGCCAGAACCGATTCCCAACATTAAACCTGCAAAAATTGAGTTAATAAAATTATCATGAATACCTAATCCGAATGTGTGCGTTAAATCAAGAAAGATTGAACTTGCGGTGATTGTTATAGCAGTGTAAATCGCTGTCGTTCTACTAAGAAATTTCCAACCTACAATTATTAATATTGCGTTAATGATGAAGGAACTGAGTGCGGGTGAAATACCTAGAGTATAATTCAGAATTAATGAAAGGCCTATAGAACCACCCTCACCTAAATTGCCCGGTATAACAAAACTATTTACTGCGATTGCAATAAGTAATGTTCCTATAAGGCATAAAGATATATTAATCATATGGACTTTATTCTGTTGCTTCTTCATTTTGGCCTCCTTCATCTATTGACTGTTTAATTTAAAACATACGAGATTAATCATAACACGAATGAAGATACAGCCCAATGATTAAAAATACAAAAAAAGAAATGCCTGAAAATCAATAATTATTTTCCAAAGCATTTCTTTACAAATTCGTTATTTGATTTTGATTTATTTTACCCCGGTATCTTAATCAATGGCATTTTGCATCATATACAATTGTTTTTCAAACGATTGCATATCGATAAAACGTGCTTGTCTATGCATTTCTTTCCCATTAAAAAAAATTAAATCAACAGGTACTGTAAAAATAGAAAGTTCTCCGGCAATCTCTTCAACATTAGATTGATTAATCACACCTAATTGTGCTTTCGGATAGTCCTTTAGTAAATCTTGAATTTGGGGTAATACTGCATGACATACTGTACAATTATCTCTCATAATATGAACAACAGCTAAATCATGTACATTTATAAATCGATAAAAATCTTCAATATTTTGTAAATTCTCATACATGATATACACCTACTATCTTTCAAAGATTTAACTCAATCATAAATGATTTAAGTGTAAATGAACAATGTATCGCACTTCACTAATTTAAATACTCTATTTTAATTTCAGAAAGAACTGAACACACTGATTAAAATGTATTTTTTCACGAAAGTTATATATATCCATTCAAAAAACGTGGTATAATTATTGTGAAAAAATTCACATAGTAAATGGAGGTATTGATATGAAAGCTTATGAATACTTAAAACCTGGTCACGCACAACTTACGGATAAAGAGAAGCCAACAATTACGAGCAGTACTGACGCTATTATGCGCATAGTTAAGACGACAATTTGTGGTACAGATCTTCATATCATAAAAGGAGATACACCTGAAGTTCAATCACATACGACACTAGGTCACGAAGGTATTGGAATCATTGAAGAAATTGGTGACAACGTTAACAACTTCAAAGTTGGAGATAAAGTGATTATCTCTTGCATTTCATCATGTGGCAAATGCTACTATTGCAAAAAAGGTATCTATGCACATTGTGAAAACGGAGGAGGATGGATATTAGGACATTTAGTGAATGGTACTCAAGCAGAATATGTTAAAGTTCCTTTCGCAGATAATTCTTTATATCACGCCCCTTCAAATTTAAAAGACGACGCCCTTGTAATGTTATCAGATATACTTCCAACCGGTTATGAAATTGGTGTTTTAAAAGGTAAAGTTAAACCTGGCTGTACAGTAGCCATTGTAGGTGCTGGTCCTGTAGGTTTAGCAGCATTACTTACAGCACAATTCTATTCACCTTCAAAAATTATTATGATTGATTTAGATGATAATAGATTAGAAACCGCTAAAGAACTAGGTGCTACACATTTAATTAACTCTAAAGAAACTGAAACTGCAATAAAAAAGGTAAAATCGTTAAATCCACGTGGTGTTGATGTTGCTATTGAAGCTGTCGGAATTCCACAAACCTTTGATCTATGTCAAAATTTAATTGGTGTTGATGGTACGATTGCTAATGTTGGTGTGCATGGGTTACCTGTACAACTTGATATAGATAAATTATGGATTAAAAATATTAACGTAACTACTGGATTAGTTTCTGGAAATACAACTGAAGAATTACTTGAAGCGTTAAAAAGCAAAATAATACAACCAGAACAACTCGTGACACATTATAGTAAACTGAGTGAAATCGAAAGTGCCTATGATTTATTTAGAAATGCAACAGATCACAAAGCTATTAAATTAATCATAGAAAATGATATCACAATTTAACATGTAAAATAGACCTGATCAAAAGATACATCTACTTTTAATCAGGTCTCTATTCTTATGTTTACTATCTAAAATATAGCCATAAATAACCAACAAATACCGGTAATGTTGAAACAGAATTATTCAGCATGTGAACCATCATACTATCTTTAATATTACGTCTTCTGTTATAGGCAAGGTATAATACACAACCCATTAGAAAATAAATTGCATATGAAAATATATTTGTTGATAAATGTTGTGAACTAAAAATAATAGAAGATATAATGAATGGTAGCCAAAATCGATATTTCATAAATAATGTTTCTTTAAAAATTCCTCGAAAGAGTAATTCCTCTAAATACGGACCTATAATACATATCATTAAAACAACAGTTGCAACAATTGAAATATGTGGTAAATGGTCTTTTTGTAAAAGTAGATCTAAACTTTCATTGATTTCTTTCTCATTAGCTGTAGTATCGTTACCAGTAAATATGACCATTAATAGACTACTTAGAATACTAAAAACCATTGCTAATATCAGAAAGCCAATATTAATAAAGATATCTTTTCCCCTCATTGATTGATATTGTCTTTCATATGTATGACTCAAATAATAATTCCTAACTAACCATATGATTAATAGTGCTATACCAGTTATTAGCATACTTAATGCGATGGAAGTTAACTGACTGAATTTCACTGAAAATGGTAAAGCTATTAGTGACACGCCAATAGGTATTTGAATTAATAAAATCATTCCGATGAATATCAAAATATTAACTATTTTATTACCTTTAGGTTTTTCGCTAGCAGATTGATTTTGCTTCAAGTCATCCATGATTATCAACTTTCCTTTCACTTTAAAATGATATGTCCAATATCAACATTGCCTATAATTATCACGCTTGTCAACTTTGTAAAATTTCCCCTATTAAAACGAGCGCCAAATTAGGATAGAAATCATAGTCCCCTGTCTTCTACCCAACCCCAACCTGCTTTGTCCGTGGAATTTCTTCGGAAATTCTCTCTGTTGGGGCCCCAACCCCAACTTGCTTTGTCCATGGTATTTCTTCGGAAATTCTCTCTGTTGGGCTCATCTCATAAGAATTTGTATATACATAAAGAAAGTCTGGGACATAAAATATCATTGTCCCAGACTTGTTTGTTTTAGCCATCAAGTTATTCTTATAGACTTTATTTAATTGTCATAATCGCTTTACCAGGATCGACTTGTTTTACATCTTCAATTGTTAATGTTTTGTCTTCTTGGTTTGTTATGATTACTGGTGTAATAATACTTGGAGCATGTTCTTTTAAGTATTCTAAATCAATCTTCATTAATGGTTGACCTTGTGTTACTGGTTCATCAGTATTTACTAAACTTTCAAAACCTTCACCATTTAATTTAACTGTATCGATACCAATGTGAATTAACACTTCAACGCCACTATCAGATTCCAATCCTATCGCATGTTTTGTAGGGAAAATTGTTTTAACCGTACCATCGAATGGTGCTACAATTTCTCCTGAATCTGGTACAAATCCGATACCATCACCCATCATCTTTTCAGAGAAAACTTTATCAGGTACTTCAGATAACGGAATTATCTCGCCATGTCCAGGTGCGTAAATTTCTGTTTCTACAATATCTTCCACATGTACAGGCTCATCTGACACTTCTTCATCAATTGTTGTTTCACTTGGTTTTGTAATTTCTCCACTTATTATCTTAGCCATATCGTGTTTGATTTGGTCAGATTTAGGACCGAAAATGGCTTGCATATTGTTACCGACTTCAAGTACTCCTGAAGCGCCTAATGATTTAAGACCGGCAACATCAACTTTTGATTTTTCATTTACTTCTACTCTTAGTCGAGTAATACAAGCATCTAGATGTTTAATATTTTCTTTACCACCCATTGCTTTCAAAACATTGAATGGCAGTTGACTAGCTGATGTTGTTGTTACTGTTGATTTTTTATCTTCACGACCTGGTGTTTTATAGTTAAATTTAACAATAAGGAATCTAAATACAAAGTAGTAAATCACTGCATAAATAATACCTACTGGAATGACAAGCCACCATGCCGTTTTATTAGGTAGAATGCCTAATAAGACATAATCTATAAATCCTCCAGAGAAAGTATATCCCAAATGTACATTTAACAAGTACAGTGTCAAGAATGATAAACCATCTAATACAGCGTGAATTACGAATAAGAATGGTGCTACAAATAAGAATGAGAATTCTAATGGTTCAGTAATACCAGTTAAAAATGATGTTAATGCAGCAGAAATCATTAAACCTGCAACTACTTTCTTATTCTCAGGTTTTGCTGTTTGATAAATAGCCAATGCTGCAGCCGGTAATCCAAACATCATGACTGGGAATTCCCCTTGCATGAATTTACCAGAAGTTAAGTGAGCACCTTCACGGATTTGTTCAATAAAAATACGTTGGTCTCCTCTAATTATCTCGCCGGCAGCATTTTTCCAAGAACCAAATTCAAACCAGAATGGTGCATGGAAAATGTGATGTAAACCAAATGGTATTAATAGTCGCTTAATAAATCCAAATAAAAATACAGCTAAACCTGTATTAGAATCTAATAACCCCTCACTAAACGCATTTAAACCGTTTTGAATCGTTGGCCAAATAATTGCCATCGGAAAAGCTAAAATAAAAGATGTTGTTGCCATCATAATTGGTACAAAACGTTTACCTGCAAAGAATCCTAAATATGATGGTAAGGTAATATTATAGAATTTGTTATAACACCAAGCCGCTAGTGCACCTATAATAATACCTCCGAACACACCTGTTTGAAGTGTAGGAATCCCTAATACATTTGCGTATCCATTAGTTGGATCTGATAATTTATCTGGGGTTACATGCAGGAATGCACCCATTGTTTTATTTAAAATGATAAAACCAACAAATGCAGCAATAGCAGCTACACCATCTCCACCTGCAAGACCAATTGCTACACCTAAAGCAAAGATAATAGGTAGATTATCAAATATGATACCACCAGCACCTGTAAGCATATTAGCGATTTGTTGAACAATATCATTTTTTATAAATGGAAGATAATGTTGTAACGCTTCGCCTTGAAATGCAGTCCCAATTGCTAATAGCAACCCTGCAGCTGGTAAAATAGCAACTGGTAACATTAAAGCTTTACCGATACGTTGCATTTGACCAAATAGCTTTTTAAACATAATCAATTCATTCCTCTCTATCTTCTTATTCACGTGCCACAAAAAAAGCATGAACAAATAAGACTATCAATTTCATATCACGAAAGATAGACACTCTTATTTGCTCATGCCTGCATAACCAGTAACACGCAATGATTTTATTTACCTCTAGTATACACATTCAATAAAGCGTTTACAATAATTTTTGAAAATTTACATAAAAAAACTCGACTACTTAGAGTCGAGTTTCTACAAATTTATTATTATAAGAAACGTTTAGCTGCTACAGAGATTGGTGGGATTTGATCAAAGTCTAAGTTTTTATCTTCAGTAATTGATCTATAAGCCCATTTACTGTAACCAAATGCTTCTTCGTTTACAATTTTACCTGGTAATGGTGCAGCATTAGGATCAACATGAACGTCAACGATTGTTGGAACATCTTGAGCCATTGCCTCTTCAACGATGTCGTCAAGACGACTTACATCTCTCACAACATAGCCTTTACCACCAGCAGCTTCAGCAAATTTAGCATGATCCATATCAGAGAAATCAATGGCATACTCTAATTCACCAGCAGCTTGTTGTTCATATTTAATGAATGACAATTGTTTGTTATTTAATACAAAGATTGTCATTGGTAAGTTATATTGAACAGCTGTAGCAAAGTCTTGCATTACCATTTGGAACGCACCGTCGCCTGTGATAGCTACTGCTTGACGGTTTGGATAAGCAATTTTAGCTGCCATAGCACCTGGTAAACCACAGCCCATAGTACCTAACCAACTAGAAATAATGAATTTATTATTTACAGATAAGTTTAAGTAACGCGTAGACCATACTGTAGATGTACCAACATCTGCTGAGATAATTGCATCATCTTTTAAGTTAGCATTGATTGCTTTCATTAAACGTTCTGGACGTAATGGTGAATTGTCATTATTCAAATCTTGTTTCATCCATTTATCCCAAACTGCTTTACGTTCTAATGTCTTATCTAAGAATGGACGTTTTGCAACATGCTTAATGTTTTCAGTTAGTTGATGGAAAGCAACTTTACTATCGCCTAAAATACCTACATTAATTTTAAAGCGTGCACCAATATTTTCTTCGTTCGTATCAATTTGAATAGCTTTAATGTTTTTCTTAGGTAAATAGTTAACATACGGATAGTTTGTACCAGCCATAATTAGTAAGTCTGCATCTTGAATTGTTTGATAAGATGTTTTAGTACCAATTTTACCTAAGTTACCAATACTATAAGGATGATCATCAGGTAAAATTGTTTTTGCAGGTAATGTGTGAATAACTGGAATTTTTGCAGCTTCAATAAATTCACGTAATTCATCTTTAGCGTGTTGTGTACCTAAACCAATAAGCATTACTGGTTTTTTAGCTTTATCAATTAATTTAGCTGCTTTTTTAATACTTTTGAATTTTGGTGAAACTGGTTTTGGTTTAGTTGTATCAACTGCACGATTTGTAGTGTCTTTAATTTTTTGAGTTAATAAGTCATTCGGACAAATGATAACAGAGACACCTTTTTTCTCGTATGCCGTACGAATTGCTTCATTTGTAATTTCAAATACGTTATCACCTTTTTGAATTTGGTGGTGATATACAGCAACATCATCAACCATTTTAGAAATGTTTGTCTCTTGGAAGAATTTTGTACCTAATAATGTACTATTTGTTTGTCCAGCAATAATAAGTTGAGGTACATTATCCATTTTAGCATCGTACATACCATTTAATAAGTGTACAATACCAGGTCCCCCGATACTTAAAGCTACACCAATTTTACCTGTCATTTTTGTGTAACTTGCAGCAGCTAAACTCGCTACCTCTTCATGACGTACGTGATAGAATTTAAATTGATCTCTGACCGTACGTAAGCTATCAACAACAGCATCTACTGAGTCGCCAGGAATACCATATAAATGATCAATATTCCAAGTTTGTAATGCTTTAACTAATGCTTCATTTGCTTTAATTTGTGCCATTTTTACAAATAGCCTCCCTTTCTATTAATATGAGTAAATCTTTTTCCCTTTAGTAAAACAATAAAATCAGTACTGGTATAAGAACAGAACTAATGACTGCTGTTAAAATCATACCAATTGAACTGAACGCTCCTGATTCAATATCAAGCTCTAATGCTTTTGCGGTACCAAATGCGTGAGAAGCATTTCCATAAGTTAGTCCTCGCGCAATGGAAGATTTAAAACCTCCCATACGTAAAAGCATTGAACCTAAAATACTGCCGATTAAACCTGTAGTTATAATAAAGAGCACAGTAATTGTATCTGTTCCTCCCAACTCTTGAGAAACCTCTATACCTACTGCTGCTGTAATTGATCTAGGTAATAGGGTAACAATTGTGTCTTTAGAATAACCAAAGATTTTCAACGTTGTAAATACTAACACAAAATTGAGAACTACACCAGTCAACACGCTTGTGAAAATAATTGTTAAATATTTTTTTATTTTCTTTTTATTTTGATAAAGTGGGTATGCAAGACATACAACTGTAGCGTTTAAAACATGGTTAATCCAGGTACCACCTTTCATATACCCCTTATAACTTACTCCGCAAACCAATAAAACAATAATTATTGCAATTGATGCAATAAGAGCTGGATTTAATAGTGGATTTTTATATTTATCTTGAATCTTTTTGGAAATATAATATAAAACGATGGTTAATAAAATCATTAGAACTGCTTGTAAGTATTCATTCATGAGTGATCAGTTCCTTTACGTCTATTGTTTTTTTCTAGCATTTTTTCAGCGATATAACCTGATGAAAGTGCTACAAGGCATGTACCAAATATAATAACAATAAAGAATAATATATAATTCATCGTGATATTAGATGCAACATCCATAATTCCTACCACTGATGGGATAAAGAAGAAAACCATTGTTTTAAGTAAAAAGTCTGCTCCTACATTAATCCATGATTCAGGTATGATTTTAAATTGTAACAATAGGAAGAAAAGCATTAGCCCTACAATACTACCTGCTAGAGGTATATGAAGTAATTTTTGAACTTCAGTGCCTATAAAAGTAATAAGCATGATAAGGGCAAGTTGAAGTATTAACTTAATGACAAATTTTGCTTTTTCCATCAACAACACCCCTTTCTAAAAATGTGTCCAAATTGTTACTGTGTTTTTTAGTGACATTTTCCATTATAGTGTTTACTATTATATATTAAAAATATTTATTCATGATATTTTATATTCCTTAAATCTATGAAAACGCTAGCAAATTAATAGTGCTACAAAATTAATAATTGATAATAAAAAACGTAAGGCAGAATTAATCTATAATTCAAAACCCTACGTTTTCGTTGTAATATGACTTTGTGAAAATAAATCATTTCACATCTTTAACAACTTCGCTCTTTTATTAAATGCGTTGTTTATTATTATATTTATATTATTCTTCAGATAATCTTTCTTTCAAAAATTCTATCCATTTATTTGTCGCATGACTTAAACGTTTATCTTTTTTCCAAACGACACCAAGCTCCCAAGTTGTATGTGCATTTTCCAAACGTACAATTTTGACGTCATCATTAAGTAATTGTGCTATAGTGGCTGGCAATATGGAAATACCTAATTGATTAATGACAAGATTCTCAATCACATTCCATTGTGAGATTTGTGAGGCCATGTTCGGCACGAATCCTGCATTCTTCGCATTTTCAATAATTTTATCGTTGAGATAGAAATCTTCATTAAATAAAATGAAGTTCTCATCAGCTAATTCTTCCATTTTAATAGAAGATTTTTGTGCTAAAGGATGTTCTTTATTTAAAACTACAGTCAGTTCTTCTTTGTTTAAAGATATACATTCAAATTTGTGATGATCTACTGGCAATGTTGTCACACCAATATCCACTTCATCATTAAGTATAAGGTTTTCAGTCGTCTTACCACCACTTTCGATTAAGTTGTAGGTGATATTCGGATAAAGTTGATGAAAGTCTCCTAATACGCCAATAAATTTACGCATGCTCATCACTGCAGACATACTAATAGTGATGTGACCTGTTTCTAAACCATACAAACTATTAATTTCAGTGGGCAAATTATCATATAGTGCGATGATTTCTTGACATTTCTTGAAAAAAATTTTACCTGCATCAGTAAGTACTAAACTTCTTTTACTCCGGTCAAATAAAGGGACAGCCATCTCTGCTTCTATATCCTTAATTGCTTTACTGATAGTTGGTTGCGCAATATACAAAGATTTTGAAGCGTTTGTCATACCACCTTGTTTGACAACTTCAACAAAGTATTTCATGTGTTTTATATCCATGCATATCCCCCTAGTTTTTATATGATTCAATAGTAAGTTTAATTATACAATAAAATTGACCTTTCTTGCGATTAATAAATTTAAAAACTATAATTCAAAACATTTTATTTTGTTTTTCAAGTATTTTAAAAAACGAAAATATGTTACAATGAGAGTCGGCTCATATAATATATTATGAGGTGAGATATTGAGCTTTTACGAATTTATGCAAAATTTCCTTGGTGATGACACGCCATTAGGTGAATTGGTTGATTGGATTAATCAAGATATCAATTTCCCTAAAGACGTGAAGAGCCAAAACGAAATCTTGACATATTTTCGAAATCATCCATGTCCGGAAAACATACCAGTGGCGAGTATCAAACGGGCACTAGCTGTTTTCAACCAATTCACTAAAGTATAAATTGATGTTATGACATGACTTTAACATTAACGCATACTTATATACATGGAGTTAATCATCTCGTACCTGAGTGAGATTACATTTAATATAAATGTAGTCTCTCTCTTTTTTTACTCAAACCATTATTACGATAAAAATATGTATATTTCATTAATGTTACATTTACTTTGATAATTCGTTTCTTATATTGTATAGCGCATTTTCAAATATTATTATTATTACTGTCTTTAAATAAAAACATTTTTTGGGAGAAAGAAATGAAATTTAAAAAATTATTATCACGTATTATTATCGCTACCATGATTACGTTTACTGGAACACTCTCATATCAAGCTATTGAACAAACGCATATTTCACATGCTGCTTCACATAATTATTATGGTAAAAAACAATGCACTTGGTGGGCATTTAAACGTCGTGCTCAATTAGGCAAACCTGTATCAAATCGATGGGGTAATGCTAAGAATTGGTATAGCAATGCACGTCGATCTGGTTATGCAACTGGACATAAGCCTCGCAAATACGCTGTTATGCAATCAACAAGAGGCTATTATGGGCACGTAGCAGTAGTTGAAAAAGTATATAAGAACGGAAAAATCAAAATTTCTGAATATAATTATAATGTGCCATTAGGCTACGGCACACGCATTATTAGTAAATCGTCTGCACGAAACTATAATTATATTTATTAAACAAATCAAACAAACCGTCAAATAAGTATATCCTTAAAGCTATATATCAAGATATACCCGTTTGACGGCTTTTTAATTATGATTCTCTTATATTCATCAAGATTTCTTGAGCTTTAGCAGTATTAGCTTGTGATTCATATTTGAGCGCTTCAGCTACTTGCGCAATTTCTTCACCTTTTGCACCTACAACAATCGCTAATGATTTATATTGTAAACTCATATGTCCTTGTTGTATCCCCTCAGACACTAGCGCTCTACATGCGGAGAAATTTTGTGCTAATCCAACAGCAGCAACAACTTGCCCTAGTTCCTGTGCATTTTCAACATTGAGCAAATCTAAAGAGGCTTTAGCAATAGGTAAAACTTTCGTACCTCCACCTACTGTAGCTAAAGTCATAGGAACTTCAATAGTTCCAACCAATTTATTACGTGAGCGATCATATTCCCAAGTAGCTATCCCTCTATAATGACCATCTTTGCTTGCATATGCATGAGCACTTGCCTCAACGCCTCTTGTATCATTGCCTGTAGCCAATACTACAGCATGTATACCATTCATCACACCTTTGTTATGTGTTGCAGCACGATGTATATCTACTTGTGCAAGAACCGACGCTCGTTCCATACGTTGCGCTACCACTTCGCCACTTCTCTCTCCTCTATGTAAATCTTCAATATCTATTTCTCCTTGTACTTTTACTACTGATGCTGTCGCATGATTAGATAAAATGCTCATTAAAACATTTTGATTTGAAAATTTAACTTTAAGATGTGCAGTGATTGCTTCTAATATCGTATTTAACATATTGGCACCCATAGCATCTTTAGTATCAACAAAAACCTTTAAAGATAATAATTGTTGATCAGGAAATGTATCTATTTCAATACGTTGATATCCTCCACCTCTTGCTTTAATAGAAGGGTAAGCCTCATCAGCAATTTGATGAATTTGTGATTCAATTTGATATATTGAGTTAGCTAATGAGCCTGTGTCATCTACATCATCAAAGACAATTTGTCCAATCATTAGACGTTCACTTGAAATCGTCTTAAATCCTCCACTTTGATTAACGAGTTTTGCACCATAACTTGCTGCTGCTACGACTGACGGTTCCTCTACCATCATAGGTACTACATATTCTTTACCATCAACTATAATTTGAGGTAATAATCCTACTGGTAGTGCACCTTGACCAATGACATTTTCAATTAAACTGTTAGCGACTTCCTCATTAATTAACGGATAATTAAGTAATATTTCATAGTTTTCATCCTCTAGCCAACCGTATTCAACAAGTTCTTTTAATTTATCTTTTCGTGTTAAATGTCTAAATCCTTTATCTAAACTTTTCATTCATATACTCCTTTAAAATATCTTTATATTAATGTAGTGATGTAATCATTTATACTTCTCTTTAAATATCAACTGCCAACATTGTCTTGCACAAAAATAATTCTAAACTTTTTACAATTGTTGTAAAGCGCTTACAAATTTATTATATATTCCTGGTCATGTCTGTTATATTTCATTGTATAAAAAGAATTTTCTTTGGTATGATACTAGTGCTACTTCTAAAAAAAGAAAGGATGTCACACCTTATGAATATAGGTATAGATAAAATAAGTTTTTATGTACCCAAATATTATGTAGACATGGCTAAACTTGCAGAAGCGCGCCAAGTCGATCCTAATAAATTTTTAATTGGAATCGGTCAAACTGAAATGGCTGTGAGCCCAGTGAACCAAGATATCGTATCTATGGGAGCCAATGCTGCTAAAGATATTATAACAGAAGAAGATAGAAAGAATATTGGTATGGTTATAGTAGCAACTGAGTCTGCGATTGATAACGCTAAAGCAGCAGCCGTTCAAATTCACCATCTTTTAGGTATTCAACCCTTTGCAAGATGCTTTGAAATGAAAGAGGCTTGTTATGCAGCAACACCTGCAATCCAACTTGCCAAAGATTATCTAGCTCAACGCCCTAACGAAAAGGTTCTTGTCATTGCCAGTGATACAGCTCGTTATGGTATTCGTTCTGGTGGTGAGCCTACTCAAGGTGCCGGTGCAGTTGCAATGATGATTTCACATAACCCAAGTATTTTAAAACTTAATGATGATGCCGTAGCATATACTGAAGACGTTTATGATTTCTGGCGTCCAACGGGTCATCAATATCCCTTAGTTGCTGGTGCATTGTCGAAAGATGCCTATATCAAGTCATTCCAAGAAAGTTGGAATGAATATGCACGCCGCCATAATAAAACACTCGCTGATTTCGCTTCACTATGTTTCCATGTACCATTCACCAAAATGGGACAAAAAGCTTTAGATTCTATTATTAATCATGCCGATGAAACTACACAAGAACGCCTTAACTCTAGTTACCAAAATGCAGTTGATTATAATCGTTATGTCGGTAATATTTACACAGGGTCCTTATATTTAAGTCTCATCTCTTTATTAGAAACACGTGATTTAAAAGGCGGACAAACGATTGGTCTCTTTAGTTATGGTTCTGGTTCTGTAGGCGAGTTCTTTAGTGGAACATTAGTAGATGGGTTCAAGGAACAATTAGATGTTGAGCGCCACAAATCTTTATTAAATAATAGAATAGAGGTTTCTGTTGATGAATATGAACATTTCTTTGAGCGCTTCGATCACTTAGAATTGAATCATGAACTTGAAAAATCAAATGAAGATCGTGACATTTTCTATTTAAAATCTATTGATAACAATATTCGCGAATACCATATAGCAGAATAATCTAAACTCAATTCTTTTGCTCTTTTAATTTTTTAATATGAAATAATCAAACTTGCTGTTCATATTTACCCCTAAAAACAACGTCATATAGCTGTTTTTAGGGGCTTTTTTAATCCCACGATAATACAATTTCATCTAGTATAGACCTCTACTATTTATATACTCTTTATCTACTATTCATAGATAAAAAACGAACCCTATCCATAGATCAACATTAACAAATAACTAAAGCAATTCTATATAATGACGTATCTCAAGGTTTCGTTGTTTTTTTTAGGTCTATATAAATGTGTCATATCTATTTCTTCCAATTTTAATAATTTTATTTTGTTATCTAAAGTACCTCCATATCCTGTTAAATTTCCATCCTTACCAACCACTCGATGACATGGTATAAGTATAGAAATAGGATTACTCCCAACAGCACCTCCTACAGCCTGAGCTGACATTGCTGGTTTATTCATTGCTCGACCTATTGTTTTAGCAATCTCTCCATATGTTTTAAGTTCTCTATAACGAATTGTCTGAAGTTCATTCCATACCTTCTGTTGAAAATCAGTGCCTTTTGGTGCTAACGGTACTTTTATCTCAGGATAATTCCCTTTAAAATACTCTCTTAACCATGCTTTAGTATCTTTAAAAATATCTAAAGTATCCTTTGTTTTAATTCCTTTCAAATGTTGATTGGGATATAAGACATGTGACAACGAGATGCCATCGTTTGTAATTAATTGCAATAAGCCGACGGGCGAGTCATACATAGACTGATACATATTTCACCAACTCCTTAAGTGTGTATATCATTCTAGTCATATCCTTATAAACTAACGCATTCTATCCTGAACATCATTTTATAATATAGATAATTGCTATATTTATGAAATTGGATAAACACTTGAATAAAATATGATACACCAACAACGATAACTAAAATTGAAAAATGTCATTATCTTTATATTAAGTCAATTATTGACAGTCCATACTTTAAGAAAGTCTGGAACTTTGTTTTACGTTCCAGACTCGTCAAGATTTAGAATTTAAAGTCCAAATCAACCTTTTGATTAGATGTCATTGTATTTATTGAAAATTATAAAGTTCATACCCCTTATTTTTTGCATATTCTAATGCTAGAATTTCTAAAACATTAATGAACGCAGGTTCGTCTTTTACTTTTATATATTGGAAAGTGAAGCCGTAATTATCTGCAGTAATGTCTTTTAAATGGTTTTGATTTAAGTCTTTATTTTGAGCAAAAGCTTTTCTAAATTTAGTCGTACCTGTTTCTGAATGTGAATTGTATTGTCCTAATTTTGTATACAAATCACTATTAATAGGTTGATGTGTGGATGAGTATCCTCCAGTTTGACCTACAAACACTGGTTTTTCCTCATCGAAAATCACATAGACACCAAACTTATCCTTAACTTTTTCTCTATCCTCTGGTGTAAACGCCAATGCCTTTTTATGATCATACTTAAATAATTTTTTTAGTTTCTTATGATTATCTTCTAGTAATTCATTTAATTTTTTGCTACCCTTCATACATTTATTCCTCCCAATTAGTAATTGACTTATATACATACATTTTACATGTAGTATATCACTTTTTAAAACTTTTAATCATTATTGTACGGAGGTAACATGTCAAAATTTTATCAATACAAATAACCTCTTTCATTCGTAAATACATTTCCGAATGAAAGAGGTTTGTTATTGTAATTATCTATGACTTAATATGTGGAATATTTAATTTATTTTTATGAGGTGAAGGATTCGTATCGCATTTGCAATTAGATTTACACCCACCACAATCACCTTCTTTTGAACGTTTAAAGAATTTTACTAATGTCATTGCTGTATAACCAAAAATCGCTATGAACAATATTGTATTGACTAAAATAAACATGACGAATTCATCCTTTATATAAGTAATTGACTAACTTGATAAAATATGAACGTTAATATATATGCTGTTACTATTGGATAAACAACCGCTAATAATGTCCATTTCCAAGAACTTGTCTCTTTACGAATCGTTGCGACTGTTGAGATACAAGGAACGTAAAGTAAAATAAAAATCATGAATGCATAAGCTGAGAGTGGGGTGAATTGATGTTGAATGACTTGTGTTAAACCACTTTCGCTAGAGGAGTATAAAATAGCCATAGAACTGATAATCACTTCTTTAGCAAGAAAGCCGGGTATTAAAGTCGCTCCTGCCTGCCAAGAGCCAAATCCTAAAGGTGCAATTAAATTCGCAAACCCTTGACCAATCATGTGCATAAAACTTTGATTAATTGGCACATTAACACCGTGCGGACCGATGTATGTAAGTGTCCAAATAACGACTGAACCACCAAAAATAAAGGTACCTGCTTTTTTGACAAAACCTTTTGCTTTTTCCCAAGTACTGCGCCAAAGTGTTTTAAATGATGGAAAACGGTATGTCGGTAACTCCACAATAAAAACAGACTGATTATCTTTTAATATCAATTTATTCAATAACGTACTTACTAGTAAAGCGACAACTATACCTAAAATATATAAGCTTAATACAACTAGTGATTGATGTGCTGAAAAAAATGCTCCTACAAAAAGTGCATAAACCGGTAAACGTGCTGAACATGACATGAAGGGTGCAACCAATATTGTAATCAAACGTTCTTTCTCATTCTCTATACTTCTTGCTGCCATAATACTTGGTACATTGCATCCAAATCCAATAATCATAGGAATAAATGATTTTCCACTTAAACCTATAGATTCCATTGTTTTATCCATTAATACAGCTATTCTTGCCATATAACCTGAATCTTCTAATAAAGAAATAAAGAAAAATAACACAACAATTTGTGGTACAAATACCAATACAGAACCCACACCAGCGATAATTCCATCTGTAATAAGATCTTGAAGAAACGACGTAATATGTAATGTATTCATAACAGATTTAATCCATTCTGATAAAGGACCACTTATAAAAGCGTCTAATTGATCAGATAATGGTGTTCCTATCCATGTAAAGGTTGTTTGAAAAATAAGCCACATAATGCCTAAAAATATAGGTATACCTAGATATCTATTTAATAATAATCGATCCACTTTTGAAGTAAAGAATTGTTTATCCTCTTCGGGATATTCTACGATATCTTCCAATAGCTGATTAATGTAATCATTTCGCACAGCTTCAATTCTTTGTCGTGTTGATTGTTCTGTCGCGTTACTCAACCCTCGCTTAATGGGCTCTAACTGTTCTAAAGTCATGGCGTCGAGTTCTTGATAAATTTGAACATTGTCTATTAAATACTGTATGGCTATAAAACGTAAACGTTCAGTTGGATACATATTATCTTGTTTGATAATTGAACAAATTTGTTGAATTGCAGTTTCAATTTCAGTTCCATAATTAATCTTAAATGCACGACGTTGATGTGGTTCTAAATAATTAAGCTCTCCTAAAAGATTATGTGTCCCCTTTGCCTTTCTTGCAACAATTGGAAATACCGGTATTTTTAATTTTCTCATCAATGCCTGATAGTTAATTTTAATACCTCTTTGTGTTGCAACATCTATCATATTTAAACCAATAATCATAGGTTTGTTGAGTTCCATCAACTGTATAGTAAGATTAAGATTTCTTTTAAGCTGACATGCGTCAATAATGTTAATCATTCCTGTGAACGATGTTGACATTAAATAATCTGTGACAACCGTCTCATCTTTAGAAATAGGTGATAAATCATAAATGCCTGGTAAATCAACTAAATCACCTACATTATCTTTCAATTTTCCTACTTTCTTTTCAACGGTTACGCCACTCCAGTTACCTATATATTCATAAGAACCGGTTAACGCATTAAATAATGATGTTTTGCCTACATTAGGGTTTCCAAGAATACAGTAGCTTTGAGTCATTATAACTACTCCTCTAATGTTATGAGTCGCGCATCACGTTGTCGTAAACTTAAATATTGACCATTTACTTCAACAACGCTAGGACCGTTGAGTAAACATTTCTGTTTGATGCTAATTTCACTTCCAATATTTAAGCCTAATGCTCCTAAGCGATACAACATATTTTTATTTGAAATCCCTATATGTTTCACTCTATATTTTTTATTTTTTACCCCATTGTTTACACTAATCATATTGTTCACACTTTCTAATTAATAATCATTATCATTATCATTTAACAACAGAATATGCTTTAAACTACTTTTTTACAATAACCAATTAACAGAATGTGTGTCTTTTTTGTGAACAATACATTATTTTAAACGTTTATTCATATAGTTAGTATTGATGAAAATATTATTTTTAATATATGACTAAACATTCTTCTATCAATTGCAATAATTATTTCCTTTCTAAACTAAAAAGTCGTTGTAAAGTGGTTATAAGTCATCTTCCCTCATTCACGCACATTACAACGACATATTATATATATAAATTAAAACATTTCGGAAACAACTTTTTGTTCTAAGAAATTAAGCAAGTAATCTGGACTTCCTGTTTTAGCATCTGTACCAGACATCTTGAATCCTCCAAATGGATGATAACCCACTACTGCAGCTGTACAGCCTCTATTCAAGTAAAGGTTACCTACATCAAATTCATTCACAGCCTTAATCCAATGTTCACGACGATTAGTAATTACGGCGCCTGTCAAACCATAGTCAGTATCATTTGCTACTTCGATAGCCTCATCAAAATCCTTGACCTTAACAAATCCTACGACTGGTCCAAAAATTTCTTCTTGCATAATACGATCCGCAGATTGTAGTCCGGAGAAAATTGTTGGTTCAACGAAATAACCGGTAGAATCATCTGTTCCGCCGCCAGTCTCTAGTTTGCCTTCTTTTTTACCAATTTCAATATAATTTTTAATTTTATCAAATTGTTTTTGATTAATTACCGGCCCCATAAATGTGTTCTGTTCAGTATTACCTAAAGTTAATTTTTGAGTTAATTGAATTGCTTTTTCCAATATTTCATCATGCACGTCTTGATGGACTATGGCACGAGAACACGCAGAGCATTTTTGACCAGAGAAACCAAAAGCAGATGTAACAATTGCTTCAGCTGCTAAATCAGTATCTACATTATTATCTACAACTATCGCATCTTTGCCACCCATCTCTGCAATAACACGTTTTAAAAACTGTTGTCCTTCTTGCACTACAGCACTACGTTCATAAATACGTGTGCCTGTAGCCCGGGATCCTGTAAATGTGACAAAATGTGTCTCTTTATGGTCGACTAAATAATCTCCAATTTCTTTTGGATCACCAGGAACAAAATTTACAACACCTTGTGGTAAACCTGCTTCTTCTAATATCTCCATTAATTTATAAGCAGTCAAAACTGTATCCTCAGCAGGCTTTAATAATACAGTGTTACCTGCAACAACAGGAGCTAAAGTTGTCCCAGCCATAATTGCAAATGGAAAATTCCATGGTGGAATTGTCACTCCTGTACCAATAGGCTTATAAAAATAACGATTATGTTCACCCTCTCTGTCTAATACTGGTTTACCATCTGCAAGTTCCATCATTGATCTTGCATAATATTCTATAAAATCGATACCCTCAGCCGCATCTCCAACTGCTTCATCCCAAGGCTTGCCAGCTTCATAAACCATAATAGCGGAAATTTCTTCTTTTCGACGACGGATAATTGCTGCTACACGTAACAATAATTCTGCACGGTCCTTATGCGACCACTTCTTCCATGATTGATACGCATGATTTGCTGATTCGAAGGCTTTTTCAACATCATCTTGCGTTGCTTTAGACACTTTCGCAATGAGCTGTGATGTATTCGCAGGATTCACTGAATTAAAAGTATCGGTTTTAGTAAGTTTTTCACCGTTAATCACAAGTGGTATATCTTGTCCTAGTTGCGCTTTTACTTTCCTTAATTCTTCATTAAAACGCTCAACATTTGCCTGTACTGAAAAGTCAATACCAGGTTCATTTTTGAAAGGTACTACCATTATTAATTACCCCCTATGAATTTATCATTTCTACCATCCTTTGTGCATAAAGGTATGACTAGTCATCTTCTTTTATTTTAAAGACTTTTCTTCGCCATAACCTTTGTCTTATTTTACTATGTAAGCTCACATATTTGCAAACGCTTTCATTTTAAAATGAGTGACTTTTCAAACCGTAAAATTTTCGTTTTCTATAAATAAATTTACAGTTTTAAACATTACCTATGTTTAGACATCTCATTTAACTTATACTTTTCATGGAAGATTTTTTTAAAATTAATCGCTACATGGACTTATTCTTATGTTCACTTTCAATACACATAAACATTTATTCGATTATTGTATAGACATCTAATAGAATCAAGTCTATCAAAATGATATTCTTTTCACCCATCTCCTCGTCATATTACATCTATAAAGTCGTTTAATTTCAACTAATCTTCTCTTAAAGATTTAGCACTACTTAGAATGCCAAACATCAGTTCCAAGTAGTGCTATTAATTTTGTTAAGATGTGATAAAATCGCCACCATTGACATGAATGACTTGACCAGTAATATAGGAACTATCTGCATGTGTTGCTAAGAAGACATAAGAAGGTGCAAGTTCTGCTGGTTGTCCACGACGGCCCATCGGCGTTTCGCCACCTTGATGTTCTACTTTCTCTTCATCAAATGTCGCAGGAATTAAAGGTGAATAGATTGGGCCGGGCGCAACGGCGTTAACCCGAATTCCCTTTTCCATTAAAGTAGTAGCAAGAGAACGAGTAAACGATACTATGGCACCTTTTGTAGCTGAATAATCAATGAGATGTCCCGATCCTCTATATGCTGTAACACTTGTAGTGTTAATAATTGTGTCTCCTTCAGATAGGTAAGGTACTGCTGCCTGGGATAAAAACATCATGCCAAAAATATTCGTCATAAAACTTTCTTTCACTTGTTGTGGAGTGATATCTTCAAAATGATCGCGTGGAAATTGTACGCCACCATTATTTACTAATATATTTAAACCACCGAAGTCATTTATGACGTCTTTGATTAACTTTTGAGATTGCTTTTCATCTTTTAAGTCATGGGCATAAGCTTTAGCTTTTACACCAATTTCTTGAAGTCGATTAACTGTGTCTTCGGCATCTTGATGTTCGTCATAATAACCAATAGCAACATTTGCCCCTTCTTTAGCATATAGTATTGCTACCGCACGTCCAATACCTGAATCTCCACCTGTTATTAGAGCAACTTTATTCTCTAACTTTCCTGCTGCTTTATATTCTTCTAATTCTGCAATGGGTTTAGGTTCCATATCCGCTTCAATACCTGGTTGTCTATTTTGAGTATATCCTTTGATTTTGTTGTGAAATTTTAATAAATCCACTTCTCATCACCTCAATTTATGTTTTACATTTAAATTCCCATAAGGTTTTATCATCAAACACGTACAGCAATTATATTAGAAAATCTAATATGCTATTGCTTAATCAAACTAAGGAATGAGTCAATATCCATTCTATAGACGCATGTTTATCATCATAAAAAAATGTACACTCATATATAATTCAATAAAGGAGTTGTATCCTATGAGAAAAATACTTAAGGGAATTATATTATCATTAATAATCATCGGCTTAATCAAAACGTTCAATGAATACGATGTTATACATTGTGCAAATCATTATTTCGAACAAATCAAAAGTGGAAAAATGATTGAAGATATCAAAATTGACCATTTCAATAATTATCATAATATTAATTTTGAAAACCTAAATCCTTCTGACTTTTTCTAACACTTATGCAATACTAATTGAGAAAAAGATAAAAACATGATGTTATGCATTGTTTCCTATTAATAAATTAAACGATGTATTTTGTTATTTTTATCCATTAATTATTTATACCTATATAGATTTATTGATTAATTTTTCTTAAAGGTAACACATAATACTATCCCATAATATATAAGAGCTAAGCAGTTGACTTGTATACCTATAGGGGGTATATTAGATGTGAAATGGAGGCATTTAGATGGCGAATACAACGTTGACTTTGGATATTATTGGTATGACATGTGCTGCGTGCTCAAATCGCATTGAAAAGAAATTGAATCGTATGAATCATGTTCAAGCTAAAGTGAATCTGACTACTGAGAAAGCAACTATCGACTATGAGTCTGACGATTATCATCTCGAAGATTTTGTAGAGCAAATTCAAAGTCTCGGCTATGATGTTGCTGTTGAGCAAGTAGAATTAAATATAAATGGTATGACATGTGCTGCATGTTCTAATCGTATAGAAAAGGTTCTGAATCAAACGCAAGGTGTACAACAGGCAACAGTAAATTTAACTACCGAACAAGCACACATCAAATATTACCCTAGTGCTACGAACACGGAAGCATTAATTAAACGTATTCAAAATATTGGATACGATGCTGAAACTAAAACTTCATCAAAAGCGCAATCAAATCGTAAAAAACAAGAGTTAAAACATAAACGCAATAAATTAATCATTTCAGCTATTTTATCATTGCCACTATTACTAGTAATGGTGGTGCATATCTCACCTATTTCCATTCCATCCATTTTGGTCAATCCTTGGGTACAATTAATTCTTTCGACACCTGTCCAATTTATTATTGGTTGGCAATTTTACGTTGGCGCGTATAAAAATTTACGAAATGGTTCAGCTAACATGGATGTATTGGTTGCTGTTGGTACCAGTGCCGCATATTTTTATAGCATTTACGAAATGATGATGTGGCTCACACATCAAACACATCACCCACATTTGTATTTTGAAACAAGTGCTATTTTAATTACGTTAATTCTTCTTGGTAAATATTTAGAAGCACGTGCCAAATCACAGACTACCAATGCATTAAGCGAATTGTTAAATTTACAAGCAAAAGAAGCACGTGTAATTAAAGAAAATAAAGAAATTATGCTTCCACTTGATAAAGTTAAAGTCGGAGATACTTTACTAATTAAACCCGGCGAAAAGATACCTGTAGATGGCAAAGTCACTAAAGGAGATACTTCCATAGACGAATCCATGCTAACTGGTGAGTCTATACCTGTTGAAAAAAGTAGTGGCGATTCAGTGATTGGATCTACCATGAATAAAAATGGTTCAATCATGATTGAAGCAACTCAAGTAGGTGGTGATACTGCATTATCACATATAATTAAAGTGGTTGAGGATGCTCAAAGTTCTAAAGCACCGATTCAACGCTTAGCTGATATTATTTCTGGATATTTTGTTCCGATTGTGGTTAGCATTGCGATTATTACTTTTATCATATGGATTATATTCGTTCACCCTGGACAATTTGAACCTGCACTTGTTTCAGCAATATCTGTTTTAGTTATTGCTTGTCCCTGTGCACTTGGTTTAGCAACACCTACATCTATTATGGTGGGTACGGGACGTGCTGCAGAAAATGGCATATTATTCAAAGGAGGCCAATTTGTAGAACGCGCACATTATGTTGATACAATCGTGCTAGATAAAACAGGTACAATTACTAATGGGCAACCTGTAGTAACTGATTATGTTGGTGACAATGATACATTACAACTTTTAGCAAGTGCTGAAAATACTTCAGAACATCCTCTTGCTGATGCCATTGTTACTTATGCTAAAGATAAAGGTCTTAATTTACTTGATAATGACTCTTTTAAATCAGTTCCCGGACATGGCATTAAAGCTACGATTCATCAACAACAAATCCTCGTGGGCAATCGAAAATTAATGAATGATTACAATATATCTATTAGTAATAAATTAAATGAGCAATTAAATCACTATGAATATTTAGGTCAAACGGCAATGATGATTGCCGTGGATAATCAAATTAATGGAATCATTGCTATAGCTGATACAGTAAAAAATGATGCTAAACAAGCTATAAAAGAGCTTAGAAATATGAATATCGACGTGGTTATGCTGACTGGTGATAACAATCGAACAGCTCAAACCATCGCAAAACAAGTTGGCATTGAACATGTCATTGCAGAAGTATTGCCCGAAGAAAAGGCACATCAAATCTCTTTATTACAAGACAAAGGTAAACAGGTTGCCATGGTCGGCGATGGAATTAATGATGCGCCTGCACTTGTAAAAGCCGATATTGGAATGGCTATAGGCACTGGAGCTGAGGTAGCGATTGAAGCTGCAGATATTACGATTCTTGGTGGTGACTTGCTATTAGTTCCAAAAGCTATCAAAGCAAGTAAAGCTACGATTAAAAATATTCGACAAAATTTATTTTGGGCATTTGGATATAACGTAGCTGGCATCCCAATAGCTGCTTGTGGTTTATTAGCACCTTGGATTGCTGGTGCTGCTATGGCATTAAGTTCTGTTAGCGTAGTTACGAATGCCTTAAGACTGAAAAAAATGAAACTATAGTATATATATAATGATGATAAATATCTTACAAAATGATTTACTTTCTAAACAATTTATACAGAAAGCTTTAAAAATTTACATTTGAGCTTTATGATAGTATGTAATATGTGGAGTAAAAAGGAGTGATAATGATGACACAAAAAATCATAAAAGTTGAAGGTATGAGTTGCGAACATTGTAGAAACGCCGTAGAATCGGCACTAGCTAAACTAAATGGCGTATCAAGTGCTGAAGTAAATTTAGATGAAAATCATGTACGCGTTGAGTATAATGATTCAAAAGTTACATTTGACAATATGAAAGAAGCAATTGAAGAACAAGGTTATGATGTTAAATAATCGCTAATGTTAAAAAGCATAAAGGGAATGCTTCTCGCTACCCTTTATGCTTTTTAATTTACTCTTAACTGTGTCGTGCCAGTATTTAATACTTCCATTGTTGCATCTAAAGCATCAAAAATCAGATGTTTAATTGCCGCTTCAGTATAAAATGCTATGTGAGGTGTAACAATAATATCTTCTCTAGTAATTAATTCCTCTAAAAGTGGGTCATTCAAACCGTCTTCACTTCTATCTGTCGTATATACGCCAACCTCATATTCATAAGTATCAAGTGCCGCACCTTTAATTTGACCTTGATTTATTGCAGATAACAAAGCCTTGGTATCTACTAAGGATCCTCTAGCACAATTTACAAACACAGCACCCTTTTTAAACATTTGAAACATATTTTCATTAAACAGGTAGTTGTTATACTGTGTTGACGGCATATGTATTGTGACGATATCTGCATCTTGAATAGCCTCATTTATACTTTGTTTATAGGTAACGTAAGGTTTCACATGTTCACTTGGAAATGGATCATACGCTACAACGTCACATAGATATCCTTCTGAGAATATTTGTGCAACAATGCCACCAATATGTCCCGTGCCAATAACCGCTACCTTTAAATCTTTGATAGATTGAGATAAAATTGATGCCTCCCATCTAAAATCATGCAATCTCATTTTTCTTTGAACATGATTAAAGTGACGTACAATATTGATGGCTTGAGTCACGGTAAATTCAGCAATGCTTCGAGGTGAATAGGAAGGCACATTAGATATAATAAGACCATATTTAGATGCTAACTCTAAATCATAACCATCAAATCCAGCACTTCGTTGAGCAATCTGCCGAATTCCAAGTTGATTTAATTTATTATAAATTGTTTCTGATAATGGTAATGTTTGAGACAGTGATAGTCCATCAAATCCTTCAATAGATTGGACATTGTCTTCAGTTAACTGTTCTTTCGACATCTCTACCTCCACTTCATGTTGTTGTGACCACAGTTCAATGTAAGGTTCATCTTCTTCTCTGACACCCATTAATTTAATTTTAGTCATTTTATAACTCCTTTATCTTTCATACAAATACCGTAACTGTGCTAAGCGATTCGCCGCTTCTTCTAATTGTTTATCATCGAGCGCTAATGAAACCCTCACATATTGATTACCATTTTCACCAAATGGTTTACCAGGTGCAACTAAAATTGACTTTTCTTTTAATAACAACTGTTCGAATGCTTCACTATCATAACCCGGAGGTGTATGTAACCAAATGTAAATACCTCCCTTAGAGTGAACAAACGGTAAATGTGCACGTTGTAGTTGTGATTCAAAATTATCACGTCTACGTCTAAATATTTCATTTTGCTTTTCTAAAAATTCATCATAATGATTGAGTGCGTATGTAGCAGCATCTTGAAGCGCTCCAAACATACCTGCATTTGTATGAGTTTGATACTTCTTTAACGCTTGAATCATTTTTTTATTCCCAACAGCAAAACCAACACGAAAGCCTGACATATTATATCCTTTAGATAAAGAGAATATCTCGATAGCAACATCTTTTGCATTATTAGAAGCTAATATGCTTGGATTTTTGGCGTCAAATCCAAAAGCACTATATGCAAAGTCATGAACTATCTTTGTTTGAGTACCTTTAAAGCGATGAATTGCTTCATCAAAAACATCTTGTGTGGCTGTCGAACCGGTAGGATTATTAGGATATGTTAAATAAATTAGCTTAGTCTTCTCAAGAACTTTAGCACTTATAGTATTCCAATTCGGCAAATAATTTGGTGGCGACAATTTTAAAGGGAGTGGCTTAGCATCAGCTAACATGACCCCCGCTAAATAATCTGTATATCCCGGATCTGGTAAAAGTACGATTTCACCAGGATTAACAACACAAGTAGGTAATGCGACAAGACCATTTTTAGTCCCATATAAAATACAAACTTCATCTTCTTTGTCTAATTCAACATCGTAATGTCTTTGATAGAAGTTAACAATAGCTTGTTTAAAGGTATCTTTGCCATGAAATGGACCATACTTTTGGTTTTCTGGAATACATAGCGCCTCTGAAAAATGATTGATAATACCTTTTGGCGTTTCTCCATCTGGAATTCCAACTGCCATATTTATAAGTGGTAAAGGACCATGTTCAACTTTTTGGCCCATTGTTTTGCCAAAGTAACTATCAGGAATTGAAGCTAGCCTTTCTGACATTTCCATGCTATGCCTCCTCATTAAAATAATCTAATTAGTAAGTACTTTATATTATAACAATAGTTAGAATTTTCTGAAATAAAAAAGAGCTATATCTCGTAAACTACTGAAGCATCCTGAAAAAGCACTAGTGAACCATATCAAAAAATGATCGGTTGTCCAAACAGCTTAATTTTGCGTTCCATTTTTTGAAAATTCCGTCATTCGGTACACAGCAATGTTAAAACTTTGTGATACTAAACTTATTAGAAACTAAAAAAGCATTAAACAACATCATACAATGTTAGTTTAATGCTTTAAATATCAGTATATGATTAGTGAATATAATTATATGAAGCA
>NZ_KV834755.1:0-68902 GCF_001837945.1 Staphylococcus sp. HMSC077D08
TTTAATTATAAGTACTTGACTAATCGTAGGAAAGAGGCTGGGACAAACACAGGCTTTTTCAATACATTGGCAGATTGAGTGTCATTGAAGAAGCTCGAAATTTAGAAAAATGTATTTTTGATGAGTGAACATTTACGATTTGAATTAAAATAAAAGCAAGAGAAACAAAAACGTTACTCTTGCTTAAATCTACGTATGTTAGATAAAGAATCCTGCAATAGCCGCTGATATAAACGAAACAAGTGTTGCACCAAATAATAATTTTATTCCGAAACGAGCAACAACGTCACCTTTTTCATCATTCAATGATTTAATAGCTCCTGAAATAATACCAATTGAACTAAAGTTTGCGAATGATACTAAGAAGACAGAGGTAATTCCTTTAGCATGTTCCGATAATCCAGTCGCTTTACCTAAATCTTGCATTGCTACAAATTCATTAGATAGTAATTTTGTAGCCATTACTGAACCAGATTGAACTGCATCTTGCCACGGTATTCCAGTTAGGAAAGCGAAAGGTGCAAAAATAAATCCAATAAGCGTTTGGAAGTTCCATTGAATAGCACCACCAGACATAAAGCTTAAGATTCCACTCACCATTCCATTTAATAAAGCAATAATTGCAATATAACCTATCAGCATAGCGCCTACAATAACTGCTACTTTAAATCCATCTAGTATATACTCCCCAAGCATTTCAAAGAAAGATTGTTTTTTTGTTTCGTTCTCATCAATTAATAATTTGTCGTCTTCCTCATTGACTTTATAAGGATTAATGATAGATGCAATGATAAAACCACCAAACAAGTTAAGCACTACTGCAGTAACAACATATTTTGGTTCAATAAGTGTAAAATAAGCGCCTATAATTGATGCTGATACCGTTGACATCGCTGAAGCAGTTAATGTATATAAGCGTTGTTTAGGTATGTAAGGTAATTGTTTTTTTAATGAGATAAAGACTTCAGATTGTCCTAGAATTGCTGCCGCGACCGCATTGTAAGATTCTAAACGGCCCATTCCATTAATTTTTGAAATTAAAAAGCCCAGTAAGTTAATAATTAGTGGAAGTATTCGTGTATATTGTAATATACCAATCAATGCTGAAATAAAAACAATAGGTAACAAAACGCTAAAGAAGAATGGTGGTTGTTTAGGATCAATAAATTTAAAGCCACCAAATACAAAATTGACACCGACCGCTGCTTTAGCTAATAAATAATTAAAACCATCTGAAATACTCCCAATAACTGAAATTCCCAAATTAGTTTTAAGTAATATAAATGCAAATATTAGTTGAATTACTAATAGCAATCCAACATATCGCCAGCGAATATTTTTTCTGTCTGAACTAAATAAAACTGCGAGTGCTAAAAAGAAAATGATTCCTAATATCCCAATCACAATATGCATATTTCTTCATTCCTTTAAATTTTTTCTATTTTCTATCATACAACAAAATGAACACGCTAACATCATTAATTTGAAATTTTAAAATCAAATTGGTTGAAAAAGGTCAAAGATGGTCATATAATATAGTCAAAGAAGGTCAAAAAAGAGGTGATATCTATGCACAATATGTCCGACATCATAGAACAATACATTAAGCGGTTATTTGAAGAAGCAGATGAAGATGTTGTAGAAATACAACGCGCTCATATTGCTCAACGTTTCGATTGTGTTCCTTCTCAACTTAACTATGTTATTAAGACACGTTTTACTAATGAACATGGTTATGAAATAGAAAGTAAACGTGGTGGCGGTGGTTACATTCGAATCACTAAAATTGAAAATAAAGATGCTACAGGTTATATTAATCACTTACTACAATTAATAGGTCCATCTATTTCTCAACAACAAGGGTATTATGTCATAGATGGTTTGTTAGATAAAGGTTTGATCAATGAAAGAGAAGCTAAAATGATACAGACCATTATTGATAGAGAAACTTTAAAAATGGATGTTGTTGCACGCGATATTATTAGAGCTAATATCTTAAAACGATTACTACCAGTTATTAATTATTACTAGGTTAGGTGAGGTGTTTAAAATTGCTTTGTGAAAATTGCCATTTTAATGAAGCGGAAGTTAAACTTACTGTTAAAGGTATAGATAGTACGCATGAAAAATGGGTATGTTCAGTATGTGCCCAAGGAGAAAACCCCTGGTTACATTCTAACGATGATAATACGTATCATACACACCAAGACGATATAGAAGAAGCATTTGTAGTGAAACAGATACTTCAACACCTTGCTGCAAAACATGGTATTAATTTTCATGAGATGGCATTTAAAGAAGAAAAAAAATGCCCAACGTGTCAGATGACACTTAAGGATATTGCACATGTTGGTAAGCTTGGGTGTGCTGATTGTTATGCTACGTTTAAAGAAGACATCATTGATATAGTTCAACGTGTTCAAGGTGGTCAATTTGAACATGTAGGAAAAACACCACAATCATCGTATAAGAAACTTGCAATAAAAAAGCAAATTGAAGAAAAATCAAAATATCTAAATAAATTGATAGATGGTCAAGAGTTTGAAGAGGCAGCGATTGTTCGTGATGAAATTAAAGCTTTAAAAAGTGAGAGCGAGGTGTCTCATGATGAGTAATATCCATACTAATATTAGTGAGTGGATGAAGATGTCTGAGGAGACACCTGTTATTATTTCTTCCAGAATTCGATTAGCTAGAAATCTTGAAAACCATGTCCACCCACTTATGTTCCCTTCAGAGCAAGAAGGATATCGAGTGATAAATGAAGTTCAAGATGCGCTTTCCAACTTAACTTTAAATCGATTAGATACGATGGATCAACAAAGTAAAATGAAATTGGTTGCGAAACATCTTGTGAGTCCTGAACTAGTGAAACAACCTGCTTCAGCAGTAATGTTAAATGATGATGAATCGGTAAGTGTTATGATAAACGAAGAAGATCATATACGAATACAGGCTCTAGGAACTGATTTATCGCTAAAGGATTTATATCAACGCGCTTCTAAAATTGATGATGAATTAGATAAAGCGTTAGACATTAGTTATGATGAGCATTTAGGATATTTAACTACCTGTCCTACTAATATTGGTACAGGAATGCGTGCAAGTGTGATGTTACATTTACCTGGACTCTCCATTATGAAAAGAATGAACAGAATTGCACAAACAATTAATCGTTTTGGATTTACAATTCGAGGTATATACGGAGAAGGGTCACAAGTATATGGTCACATTTATCAGGTTTCAAACCAACTTACACTAGGGAAAACAGAAGAAGACATTATCGATAACTTAACTGAAGTTGTAAATCAAATTATAAATGAAGAAAAGCAAATAAGAGAAAGACTTGATAAACACAATTCTGTAGAGACACTGGATAGAGTTTATCGATCATTAGGTGTACTACAAAACAGTAGAATTATTTCTATGGAAGAAGCCTCATATCGTTTGAGCGAAGTGAAACTAGGTATTGATTTGAATTATATTTTGCTTGAAAATTTTAAATTTAATGAATTAATGGTAGCAATACAGTCACCATTTTTAATAGATGACGATGATAATAGAACAGTAAATGAAAAAAGAGCTGATTTATTAAGAGAACATATAAAATAGGAGGTATTTATACATGTTATTTGGTAGATTGACAGAGCGTGCACAACGTGTGTTGGCACATGCACAAGAGGAAGCAATTCGTTTGAACCATTCTAATATTGGAACAGAACATCTTTTGCTTGGTTTAATGAAAGAGCCAGAAGGTATAGCAGCAAAGGTATTAGTAAGTTTTAATATTACTGAAGATAAAGTCATCGAAGAAGTTGAAAAACTTATCGGTCACGGTCAAGAGCAAATGGGCACACTACATTATACACCGAGAGCAAAAAAAGTAATTGAACTGTCTATGGATGAAGCTCGAAAGCTACATCATAACTTTGTAGGAACAGAGCATATACTATTAGGTTTAATTAGAGAAAATGAAGGTGTTGCAGCACGTGTATTTGCAAACCTAGATTTAAATATTACTAAAGCACGTGCCCAAGTTGTAAAAGCTTTAGGAAGTCCAGAAATGAGTAATAAAAATGCGCAAGCTAATAAGTCTAATAACACGCCTACTTTAGATGGATTAGCTAGAGATTTAACTGTTATTGCTAAAGATGGAACGTTAGATCCAGTCGTAGGACGAGATAAAGAAATTACTCGTGTAATTGAAGTTTTAAGTCGTCGTACTAAAAATAATCCTGTGCTAATTGGTGAACCCGGTGTTGGTAAAACAGCAATTGCTGAAGGGCTTGCGCAAGCAATTGTTAAAAATGAAGTACCAGAAACTTTAAAAGACAAACGTGTAATGTCATTAGATATGGGTACAGTCGTAGCTGGCACTAAATATCGTGGTGAATTTGAAGAAAGATTGAAAAAAGTTATGGAGGAAATCCATCAAGCTGGTAATGTTATTCTATTTATCGATGAACTTCATACTTTAGTTGGCGCTGGTGGCGCAGAAGGAGCAATTGATGCATCTAATATTTTAAAACCTGCTTTAGCTCGTGGAGAATTGCAATGTATAGGTGCCACAACATTAGATGAATATCGTAAAAATATAGAAAAAGACGCTGCATTAGAACGTCGTTTTCAACCAATTCAAGTGGATGAACCTACAGTTGAAGACACGATTGAAATCTTAAAAGGATTACGTGACCGTTATGAGGCTCATCACAGAATTAATATCTCAGATGAAGCTTTAGAAGCGGCTGCTAAATTGAGTGATCGCTATGTTTCAGATCGTTTCTTGCCAGATAAAGCCATTGACTTAATTGATGAGGCAAGTTCAAAAGTTAGACTTAAAAGTCATACAACGCCAAGTAATTTAAAAGAGATTGAACAAGAAATTGATAAAGTAAAAAATGAAAAAGATGCTGCAGTTCATGCTCAAGAATTTGAAAATGCCGCTAATTTAAGAGATAAGCAATCTAAACTTGAAAAGCAATATGAAGATGCTAAAAATGAATGGAAAAATGCACAAGGTGGTTTAGATACTGCCTTATCTGAAGAAAATATCGCTGAAGTAATAGCTGGTTGGACAGGTATTCCTTTAACTAAAATTAATGAAACTGAATCAGATCGTTTATTGAATCTTGAAGATACACTTCATAAACGTGTCATTGGACAAAACGATGCTGTCAATTCAATTAGTAAAGCTGTTAGAAGAGCTCGTGCTGGTCTTAAAGATCCAAAACGTCCAATCGGTAGTTTTATTTTCTTAGGACCTACAGGTGTGGGTAAAACTGAATTGGCTCGTGCTTTAGCTGAATCTATGTTTGGTGAAGACGATGCAATGATTCGCGTAGATATGAGTGAATTTATGGAGAAACATGCTGTCAGTCGATTAGTTGGTGCACCTCCAGGATATGTAGGACATGATGACGGCGGTCAATTGACTGAAAAAGTTAGACGTAAACCATACTCTGTGATTTTATTTGATGAAATTGAGAAAGCACATCCTGACGTATTTAATATTCTTCTACAAGTTTTAGATGATGGTCATTTAACAGATACTAAAGGTCGTACTGTGGACTTCCGTAATACTGTGATTATTATGACTTCTAATGTGGGAGCTCAAGAATTACAGGACCAACGCTTTGCTGGTTTTGGAGGTGCTTCAGAAGGTAGTGACTACGAAACTGTCAGAAAAACAATGATGAAAGAATTAAAAAATTCATTCCGACCAGAATTCTTAAACCGTGTTGATGACATTATTGTCTTCCACAAACTTACAAAAGATGAATTAAAAGAAATTGTTACAATGATGGTAAATAAACTTACTCACCGTCTTTCAGAGCAAAATATTAATATTGTTGTTACTGATAAAGCGAAAGAAAAAATTGCAGAAGAAGGATATGATCCTGAATATGGTGCTAGACCACTCATTAGAGCAATTCAAAAAACGGTTGAAGATAATTTAAGCGAATTGATTTTAGATGGAAATAAAATTGAAGGTAAAGAAGTAACAATTGATCATGATGGTAAAGAATTTAAGTATGATATTTATGAAATTACAGCTAAAAAAGAAACAACAGAATCATAATTAAATTATTATAACTTTAATTTCGCATATTGAGTTACTACAATTATAACGTTAAATATTAAATTAAGAAGAGTGAGATAGAAAGCGTAAGTAATTCGCTGTCTCACTTGGTAATGAGGACTAGAGTTGAAAATTGAGATTAGCCCAAGTTCAACTCGGTTGTCAATTGCCAATAAATAAAATGCCTGGGACAATCATTGTCTCAGGCATTTTCTATACTAAGATAATCACTTAAATATATAATAATAAACAATGAATGAGGTAAATCAATTTAAAATTTTACTTATATTTTTGCTGAATCATCATTAGTATAATTGCCAGAATGTTTAAACAGATAAGCATATGATGAATGTTATAGGTTCATTATAGAAATATTATGAAAGGGTTATAGACTTATAAGTGTTATCAACATCATTATTTAATTTTAATTTGTCAGATTCAACTTGTCAGTTTAAAATAGATTTGTTCATATTAAATCGGAGGTGTCTCAATGGCCAAGAAAAAAGTAATATTCGAATGTATGGCATGTGGCTATCAATCTCCTAAGTGGATGGGCAAGTGCCCTAACTGCGGTGCGTGGAATCAAATGGAAGAAATAGTAGAAAAGGTTGCTCATCCTAAACATGGTGTAAAAACAAAAGAAACAGCAGGTAAGGTACAAAAGTTAAATAGTGTTAAGCATGAAGCTACCCCTAGATTACTTACAGAATCAAAGGAATTTAACCGTGTTTTAGGTGGAGGTATTGTAAGTGGTTCGTTAGTACTAATAGGTGGAGACCCAGGTATTGGTAAGTCGACTTTATTGCTACAAATTTGTGCTGCGCTGTCACAAAATAAGAATGTTTTATATATTACTGGTGAGGAATCTATTAATCAAACTAAGTTGCGCGCTGATCGTTTAGAAGAAGATTCTAGTCATCTTAATGTTTTAGCTGAAACTGATTTAGAAGTGATACATCAAACTGTAAAAGAAGAGAGACCTGACTTACTTGTTGTTGATTCGATTCAAACAATCTATCATCCGGAAATTAGTTCCGCACCTGGATCGGTATCACAAGTAAGAGAGAGTACGCAGAGTTTAATGAACATTGCTAAACAAATGAATATTGCCACATTTATTGTGGGACACGTAACAAAAGAAGGACAAATCGCCGGACCAAGATTATTGGAACATATGGTTGATACAGTTCTTTATTTTGAAGGAGATGAGCATCACGCATATCGTATCCTTAGAGCAGTAAAAAATAGATTTGGTTCTACAAATGAGATGGGGATTTTCGAAATGAAGCAAAGTGGATTAAAAGGTGTACTTAATCCTTCTGAAATGTTTTTAGAAGAACGTTCTACAAATGTTCCGGGCTCTACAATCGTCCCCACTATGGAAGGAACAAGACCACTACTCATTGAAGTCCAAGCGCTTGTTACACCAACAACATTTAATAATCCTAGACGAATGGCTACAGGTATAGATCATAATCGATTAAGTTTACTTATGGCGGTTCTAGAAAAAAAGGAAAACTATTTACTCCAACAACAAGATGCCTATATTAAAGTAGCAGGTGGCGTCAAATTAACAGAACCTGCTGTTGATTTAAGCATTATTGTTGCGACAGCTTCAAGTTTTAAAGATCAAGCTGTTGATGGATTAGATTGTTTTGTGGGTGAAGTTGGATTAACAGGTGAAGTACGCAGAGTATCTCGCATAGAGCAACGTGTTCAAGAAGCGACCAAACTAGGGTTTAAAAGAGCTATTATTCCACAGACAAATATTGGAGGTTGGACATTCCCAGAAGGCATCCAAGTCGTTGGTGTTTCATCAGTACATGAAGCTTTGAAATATGCATTACATTCAAAACAGCGATAAGCCATATTGTTAAGCCATACTAGGATATAACATCAATGGAAGGAGGCTATAAATTGAATATAACAAAAGCAATTGTTGTAGCAATCTATATCATTGTTGGTGCAGCACTTGGTGTTATAATTATACCCGAAGTTGTTACAGATCTTGGCATTCATCACCATGCGGTTATCACTAATTATTATGTAGATGGTTTCATAGGGATCATTATATTTTTTATAATATTTGGATTGTTCATTAATAAAGTAACATATGCTTTTAAACAATTTGAACAATTAATCATGAGACGTAGTGCGGTAGAAATATTATTTGCTACAATTGGTTTAATTATTGGTTTATTTATTTCAGTGATGGTTTCTTTTATCTTAGAAATGATAGGTAATTCCATATTAAATCACTTTGTACCTATGATAATCACTATTATTTTATGTTATTTAGGGTTTCAATTTGGTCTGAAAAAAAGAGATGAAATGCTTATGTTTTTACCAGAGAATATGGCACGTTCCATGTCTAATAATATACGAAGAGCGACACCTAAGATTGTAGATACAAGTGCCATTATCGATGGAAGGATATTAGATATTATACGTTGCGGATTTATCGATGGTGATATATTGATACCACAAGGCGTTATAAATGAATTACAGGTTATAGCGGATGCTAAAGATAGCGTGAAACGTGAAAAAGGTCAAAGAGGATTAGATATTTTGAATCAACTTTATGATTTAGATTATCCTACACGCGTTATACATCCAACTCAATCCCATAGTGATATAGATACATTATTAATTAAATTAGCACAACAGTATCATGCACATGTGATTACGACTGATTTTAATTTAAATAAAGTATGTCACGTTCAAGGAATTACAGCACTCAACGTTAATGATTTATCGGAAGCAATCAAACCTAATGTACATCAAGGCGACCAGTTAAGTATTTTATTAACGAAGATAGGTAAAGAGCCAGGACAAGGCGTAGGATATTTAGATGATGGTACAATGGTGGTTGTTGATAACGCGAAGAGTTACATTGGTCAACAAGTTAATTTAGAGGTCGTAAGTTTGTTACAAACATCATCAGGAAGAATTGTTTTTGCGAAATTTGTTGACTGAAATTTTATAGATTATCTCTGTTAGAATAAGGGTTTCATGTGAAACGTATCGTACGAATTTAGGTACTATATTTAAGTGGAATATTTCAAATTGATTTTATTTAACAAGGTTATGCATATTAAACATGTGACTTATCAAAGAGTTCTTTAAGTGCTACAATATTATTGAAATATTAGGTGGATTAGAATATTCAATATTTAATCAAGTTATTCATCAAGGTATACTTTAGGGTATCTTTATCGTTTGAATAACTTTTTTAAAATTAAACCACTTACAATAAACTACCGCATTTATTTGCATATTTTGATAGTGGTCATAGTTATCATTTTATTGATGTATAATTTGCAAAGTATTTTAATTAATATTTGGCTATTTATTATCCACACAATTAATAGTAGGAGTGAAAATAATGAGTGAACGTATCAGAGTAAGATATGCGCCAAGTCCAACAGGATATTTGCATATTGGTAATGCAAGAACAGCATTATTCAATTATTTATTTGCTAAACATTATAATGGTGATTTTGTTGTTCGCATCGAAGATACAGATAGTAAACGTAATTTAGAAGATGGTGAATCTTCACAATTCGATAATCTAAAATGGTTAGGTTTGGATTGGGATGAATCTGTCGATAAAGATAAAGGTTTTGGACCTTATCGTCAATCTGAACGTGCAGAAATCTATAATCCACTAATTCAACAGCTATTAGAGGAAGACAAAGCATATAAATGTTATATGACTGAAGAAGAGTTAGAAGCAGAGCGTGAAGCTCAAATTGCTCGTGGAGAGATGCCAAGATATGGTGGACAACATGCGCACTTAACAGAAGAACAGCGTCAACAGTACGAAGCGGAAGGGCGTAAACCATCAATTCGTTTCCGTGTGCCTAAAGATCAAACATATACTTTCAATGACATGGTTAAAGGAGAAATTTCCTTTGAATCTGACAATATCGGAGACTGGGTAATTGTAAAAAAAGATGGTGTTCCGACTTATAATTTTGCAGTTGCCGTAGATGATCATTATATGCAAATATCAGATGTTATACGTGGTGATGACCATGTTTCAAATACACCTAAGCAGTTAATGATATATGAAGCATTTGGATGGGAAGCACCTCGTTTTGGTCATATGTCACTCATTGTTAATGAAGAGCGTAAAAAATTAAGCAAGCGAGATGGTCAAATCCTACAATTTATCGAGCAATATCGTGACTTAGGATATCTTCCAGAAGCATTATTTAACTTTATTACATTGTTAGGTTGGTCACCTGAAGGTGAAGAGGAAATCTTTTCTAAAGAAGAATTTATAAAGATTTTTGATGAAAAACGCTTGTCTAAGTCTCCAGCTATGTTCGATAGACAAAAACTTGCTTGGGTTAACAATCAGTATATGAAAACAAAAGATACAGAAACAGTATTCGAACTTGCATTACCTCATTTAATCAAGGCTAATCTTATACCTGAAAACCCATCAGAAAAGGATAGAGAATGGGGACGTAAATTAATAGCGTTGTATCAAAAAGAAATGAGTTACGCTGGTGAAATTGTTCCATTATCAGAAATGTTCTTCCATGAAATGCCGGAACTTGGAAAAGATGAACAAGAGGTATTACAAGGAGAACAAGTGCCAGAACTAATGAACCATTTATATGGTAAATTAGAATCTTTAGAATCGTTTGAGGCAACTGAAATTAAGAAAATGATTAAAGAAGTTCAAAAAGAAACTGGTATTAAAGGTAAACAATTATTTATGCCTATTCGTGTTGCTGTTACTGGACAAATGCATGGTCCTGAATTACCTAACACAATTGAAGTATTAGGCAAAGATAAAGTATTGTCACGCTTAAAAAACCTTGTTTAAATAAATATTAAGTCATAAAGTGTTTACGACTTGAAATTTTACAAGTGACAACATATGATTATAAATATAAAGTGATTCAAAGGATTAGTAGTTAAATGTTTATGTGTCAGAGAGTGTGCGGTAGCTGTGAGCACATCATAAATATTAATGAATGCACCTTTGTTAATAAAAATAAATAATTGAGATGAGAATAGTAATAAATCAAATATGAGTATTGCTATTAAATGAAGAGTGGAACCGTGCGAGAGCGCCTCTAGCAACAAATGTTAGAGGTGCTCTTTTCATATTTTTAAACTTATGATACCGATGATATTCCGCATAGTGATTTAAACGTGTTGAAATTAATTTGATTAGACTGAGGGGGAGACGTTCGTGTTAAAAAGAATGAGAGACGATATAAAGATGGTGTTTGAACAGGATCCTGCAGCGCGCTCGACTTTAGAAGTAATAACTACTTACGCTGGATTACATGCAGTTTGGAGTCACTTAATTGCCCATAAATTATATAAAAATAGACGCTATGTAGCAGCCAGAATGATTTCTCAACTATCACGTTTTTTTACCGGAATTGAAATACATCCAGGTGCAAAAATCGGTAAGCGTTTATTTATCGACCATGGCATGGGTGTAGTTATTGGAGAAACATGTACAATTGGTGATAATGTTACTATTTATCAAGGAGTTACTTTAGGTGGTACAGGCAAAGAAAAAGGAAAACGCCATCCTGATATTGGTGATAATGTTTTGATAGCAGCTGGATCTAAGATATTAGGTAATATAAAAATTGAATCAAATGTGAATATTGGAGCTAATTCCGTAGTATTACAGTCTGTTCCTAGTTATACAACTGTAGTAGGTATACCAGGTCACATTGTTAAACAAGAAGGTAGACGTATTGGTAAAACATTTGATCACCGTAACTTACCTGATCCACTTTACGAACAAATTAAACACTTAGAAAGACAGCTTGAAAAAGCTAAGAATGGAGAGATTCAAGATGATTACATTATATAATACCTTAACACGTCGGAAAGAGACGTTTGAGCCCATTGAACCAGGTAAGGTCAAAATGTATGTATGTGGGCCAACAGTTTACAATTATATTCATATTGGAAATGCACGACCAGCTATTAATTATGATGTAGTCAGAAGATATTTCGAATATAAGGGATATGAAGTCATCTATGTTTCTAATTTCACAGACGTTGATGATAAACTCATTAATCGCTCTAAAGAACTTAATGAAAGTGTTCCTGAAATTGCTGAAAAGTATATTAAAGCTTTTTATGAGGACGTTGGTGCTTTGAATGTGAAAAAGGCTACATCTAATCCGCGTGTGATGCATCATATGGGTGAAATTATTGATTTTATTAAAGAATTAGTAGATGAAGGTTATGCATATGAAAGTGACGGTGATGTCTATTTTAGAACACGTCAATTTGATGGATATGGTAAATTAAGTCATCAATCATTAGATGATTTGAAAGTTGGCGCTCGTATTGAAGCTGGAGAACAAAAAGAAGATGCGCTAGATTTTACTTTATGGAAGAAAGCTAAACCAGGTGAAATTAGTTGGAATAGTCCATTTGGTAAAGGTAGACCAGGTTGGCACATTGAATGTTCAGTAATGGCTTATCATGAACTAGGGTCTACAATAGATATTCACGCAGGTGGTTCAGATTTACAATTTCCGCATCATGAAAATGAAATTGCTCAATCAGAGGCTCATAATCATGCACCTTTCGCAAATTATTGGATGCATAATGGTTTTATTAATATTGATAATGAGAAAATGAGTAAGTCTCTAGGAAATTTCATTTTAGTTCACGATATCATTAAAGAAGTCGATCCAGACGTATTACGATTCTTTATGATTAGTGTGCATTATCGTAGCCCAATAAACTACAATTTAGAATTAGTAGGTGCGGCGCGAAGTGGTCTTGAACGTATACGTAATAGCTACAAGTTAATTGAGGAAAGAGAACAAATTGCCTCAGATTTGGAAGAACAATCAGAATATATACAACAAATAGATAAAATACTAAATCAATTTGAAACGGTAATGGATGATGACTTTAATACTGCTAATGCAGTAACTGCATGGTATGACTTAGCTAAACTTGCAAATAAATATGTATTAGAAAATACAACTTCAACAAAAGTTTTAAATAGATTTAAAGAAGTGTACAGCATTTTTAGTGACGTCCTTGGTGTACCACTTAAGAGTAAAGAAACTGAAGAGTTACTAGATGAAGACATTGAACAATTGATTGAGGAGCGTAATGAAGCACGTAAAAATAAAGATTTCGCTCGAGCAGATGAAATTAGAGATATGTTAAAAGCACGTCATATCATTTTAGAAGATACCCCCCAAGGTGTAAGATTTAAACGTGGCTAAACATATGAACGTAAAACTTCTTAATCCTTTAACATTGGCATATATGGGTGATGCAGTACTTGATCAACATGTGCGTGAATATATCGTGCTAAAATTACAAAGTAAACCTCATCGTTTGCACCAAGTATCGAAAAGTTACGTTTCAGCGAAAAGTCAAGCTAAGACTTTAGAGTATTTGTTAGATATTGACTGGTTTACAGAGGAAGAGCTAAGTGTTTTAAAACGAGGACGTAACGCTAAAAGTTATACAAAAGCTAAAAATACTGACATTCAAACTTATCGTAAAAGTTCAGCGTTAGAAGCTGTTATCGGATTTTTATATTTAGACCATCAATCAGAACGATTAGAAAACTTATTAGAAACAATTGTTAGGATAGTGGATGAAAGGTAGTGTGAATGTGGAAGATATAGTGATAGTAGGTAGACACGCAGTTAAAGAAGCAATTATATCAGGTCACGCCATAAATAAGATTTTGATTCAAGACGGTATAAAAAAGCAACAAATTAACGACATTTTAAAAAATGCAAAATCACAAAAATTAATTGTACAAACGGTACCAAAATCTAAATTAGATTTTTTAGCAAATGCACCTCACCAGGGTGTGGCTGCTTTAGTAGCCCCATATGAATATGCAAACTTCGATGAATTTTTACAAAAACAAAAGAAAAAAGCCCGTTATTCAACTGTTATCATTTTAGATGGTTTAGAAGACCCGCATAATCTTGGCTCTATATTAAGAACAGCAGATGCTTCTGGTGTTGATGCGGTTATTATACCTAAAAGACGATCAGTTGCGCTAACACAGACCGTTGCAAAAGCTTCTACAGGAGCGATTCAGCATGTTCCGGTTATAAGGGTTACTAATCTTTCGAAAACTATCGACGAATTAAAAGACAACGGCTTTTGGATTGCGGGGACAGAAGCTAATAATGCAACGGATTATAGAGATTTACAAGCAGATATGTCACTAGGTATTGTAATAGGTAGTGAGGGGCAAGGTATGAGTCGTTTAGTGAGTGATAAGTGTGATTTTCATATTAAGATTCCAATGGTTGGACATGTCAATAGCTTGAACGCGTCTGTGGCTGCAAGTTTAATGATGTATGAAGTATATCGTAAACGTCATCAGTTAGAGGAAAAGTCATGAAGAAAAGATACTTAATTATAGATGGTTACAATATGATTGGCCAATCCTCAACACTTAGCACTGTTGCTAAAGAGAATTTAGAAGAAGCTAGAGAGCAATTATTAGACACAATTGCCAACTACAATGCATTAATAGCAGATGAAATTGTCTGTGTATTTGATGCCTATGAACAGTCAGGGATAGAAAGGGAATACTTCTATCATGGTGTCAAAACAATCTTTACTAAAGAAAAAGAAACTGCAGATAGTTTTATAGAACGCTACGTGTATGAATTATATAATAAACACACGACACACATTACCGTTGTAACAAGTGATATGAGTGAACAACATGCTATTTTTGGTTCAGGTGCATATCGTATTTCTTCAAGAGAAATGTGGCGTGAATTAAAAGAAAATGAGGTTGTTGTTAACAAGTCACTTGATGATTTTAGCGAAAAGAAACCAAGAATTAGAATTCCGTTATCTAATGAGATACTTGAAGAATTTGAAAAGATTAGACGTGGCAATCAGAAAAAAGACTAATTTTGCTCTGTTGTGATTTTAGATAGATTTCATATAAACTAATTTCAACTTACTCGAAAGGTTAGATATATGAATCTGAATAAACAGCAACATGAATATACAGCACTGTGTCTATCGCAAACAGAAAATAAATCTTCTGAAGAACTATTTGAGTCTTTAATAGAAGAGCTAAAGCCACTGATTTACAATAAAATAAGGTATATCTCCCATAATAAGTATGACATTGAAGACATGTATCAAGAGATTGTTATTAAATTCTACCGTGCCTTGCAAAAATTCGACTATCAACAAGGTGTACCAATAGAACACTATATTTATTTTTTAATTCGTTCGGTTAAATATGACTATCTTAGAAAAGTAAAAGCGAATTATAAACGTCAACCTCTACTTGTTAATGAATACATTGTTGAATATAACGCTACTTTGGCATTAAACGATATAGAAAGATCGATAATTAGAAAAGAATTAACATTAGCTTTTAAAAGAAGCGAAGTCAAACTCAGTCGAATGGAAAGACGTATCATTCGATTACTACTTAATGATTACAAGCCAAAGGAGATTGCTATGGTTTTAAATTTGGAATCCAAAGTTGTTTATAATGCGATTCAACGTAGTAAATGTAAACTTAAAAGAAGTTTTGAATAAGAAAATAATATGCAAATAGTATACTGTATGGTGAGGAAATTATAGCGTGGCGCATAAGTTTGACATTTAATACAATACTTATGTATAGTATATTGGTATTATAATGAGTAAAGGTGAATAATTGTGAAGAAAGTACCTTTGAATTGTGAGAATTGTGGCAATCGGAATTACAATGTTCCTAAAAAGGAAGGCTCAGCAACGAGACTTACTTTAAAAAAATATTGTCCAAGATGTAACGCGCATACAGTTCATAAAGAATCGAAATAAGATGATATCAATTAATTGAGTATGACTTTCATTAGAAAGTTATAGAGTGTGGAGGTCTTATGATGGCTAAAAAAGAAAGTTTCTTTAAAGGCGTTAAGTCAGAAATGGAAAAGACGAGTTGGCCAACTAAGGAAGAATTATTTAAATATACAATAATAGTTGTATCAACAGTGATATTCTTCTTAGTCTTTTTCTATGCCTTAGACATAGGAATTAATGCATTAAAACAATTATTTTTAGGTTAGGAGTGAAGACATGTCTGAAGAAGTAGGCGCTAAGCGTTGGTATGCTGTACATACCTATTCAGGATATGAAAATAAAGTTAAAAAGAATTTAGAAAAAAGAGTAGAATCTATGAATATGACTGAACAAATTTTTAGAGTTGTCATACCAGAAGAGGAAGAAACTCAAGTTAAGGATGGGAAAGCTAAAAAGCTTGTGAAGAAAACATTTCCTGGATATGTATTAGTTGAGTTAATCATGACAGATGAGTCGTGGTATGTAGTTAGAAATACTCCTGGAGTAACAGGATTTGTCGGATCTGCAGGTGCAGGATCAAAACCTAACCCTCTACTTCCTGAAGAAGTACGCTTCATTCTTAAGCAAATGGGTCTTAAAGAGAAAACAATAGATGTTGAACTCGATGTTGGGGAACAAGTTCGTATCCAATCAGGTCCTTTTGCTAATCAAATTGGAGAAGTACAAGAGATTGAAGCGGATAAATTCAAGCTTACTGTACTTGTTGATATGTTTGGTCGTGAAACACCTGTAGAAGTTGAATTTGACCAAATTGAAAAATTATAAAACTATTTTGTTTAAATTCACTCAAAACACATTTGAATAGATTTAAGAAAGATATTCATTAAAAGAAAATAGAATTATAAGTTAGAAAAGTATATTCCTTTATTTATAAGTGATGGATGTACATAAACAAGCGTTATGAATGTATAAAATAAAACAAATAATAATAGCGTAGTTAGCAAAGTTGAAATTTTACTATTGATTTTTTATCAATATGAGTGTTAAAATAATGTGGTCGCGCTTTTATAGCGCTCATTTCGTCACGAAATGTTTAAGAGTGGGAGGGCAAAACTAAGCCCTGTGACCACATCACGATATCAAGGAGGTGCACATCGTGGCTAAAAAAGTAGAAAAAGTAGTTAAATTGCAAATTCCTGCAGGTAAAGCGAATCCAGCACCACCAGTTGGTCCAGCATTAGGTCAAGCAGGTGTGAACATTATGGGATTCTGTAAAGAATTCAATGCTCGTACGCAAGAACAAGCAGGTTTAATCATTCCGGTAGAAATCAGTGTTTATGAAGACCGTTCATTTACATTCATTACAAAAACTCCGCCGGCTCCAGTACTACTTAAAAAAGCAGCTGGTGTTGAAAAAGGTTCTGGTGAACCTAATAAAACTAAAGTTGCAACAGTAACTAAAGATCAAGTACGCGAAATTGCTCAAACAAAAATGCAAGACTTAAATGCTGCAGACGAAGAAGCGGCAATGCGTATTATTGAAGGTACTGCACGTAGCATGGGTATCACTGTACAATAATAAAGCGAAACTTTTTAAATTAATTTGAAATAAACTTAATTTAGACGATAAAAAGCAGGTAACAGATAGGGTATACAATGAATATTGTCTATTGGTTTGTTAACATTGCAAATAGTGATGTTAACGTTCATCTGTTATCTGCTCTTAACTTGCAAGGCGCAAGTGAATGTGGGAGGAAATTCCGCTAAAACCACTAAAGGAGGAACTATAAATGGCTAAAAAAGGTAAAAAGTATCAAGAAGCAGCTAGTAAAGTTGACCGCACTCAATACTATAGTGTTGAAGAAGCAATCAAATTAGCTAAAGAAACTAGCGTTGCTAATTTCGACGCTTCTGTTGAAGTTGCATTCCGTTTAGGAATTGATACACGTAAAAATGACCAACAAATCCGTGGTGCAGTAGTATTACCACACGGTACTGGTAAATCACAACGTGTACTCGTTTTCGCTAAAGGCGATAAAATCACTGAAGCTGAAGAAGCAGGTGCAGATTATGTAGGTGAAGCAGATTACGTACAAAAAATCCAACAAGGTTGGTTTGATTTCGACGTAGTTGTAGCTACACCTGATATGATGGGTGAAGTTGGTAAACTTGGTCGAGTATTAGGACCTAAAGGTTTAATGCCTAACCCTAAAACTGGCACTGTAACAATGGATGTTAAAAAAGCAGTTGAAGAAATCAAAGCTGGTAAGGTAGAATACCGTGCTGAAAAAGCAGGTATTGTACATGCATCAATTGGTAAAGTGTCATTCGATGAAGAAAAATTAGTTGATAACTTCAGAACTTTACAAGATGTATTAGCGAAAGCTAAACCAGCTTCTGCTAAAGGTACTTACTTCAAATCTGTTGCTGTTACAACAACAATGGGTCCTGGAGTAAAAGTTGATACTTCATCTTTCAAACTATAAATTTTAAATAGAAAACAAATTACAGACTAACTATTGATTTTAGTCTGTAATTTTTTGTTGACTTTTTATACTAAAGCAGTTATATTAATACTTGTGATTATTTTACCTAAGACAGTAGGAGTTATTAATAACTTAAAACAGTATCCTACCGAGGCTAAAATTGACTTGAACGTGATGATTAATGATCTTTCAAGCACTTTTTGCCGTGGGTAGAAAGTGCTTTTTTTATTGTGATTAAAAAAAGCACCCAATAAATTTAAATGGAGGTGTCTGAATGTCTGCTATCATTGAAGCAAAAAAACAACAAGTCGATACTATCGCTGAACAACTTAAAAATTCAGTTTCAACAGTTATCGTTGACTACCGTGGTTTAACTGTAGCAGAAGTTACTGAATTACGTTCACAATTACGTGAAGCAGGTGTTGAGTATAAAGTATACAAAAACACTATGGTTCGTCGTGCTGCTGAACAAGCAGGTATCGAAGGCTTGGATGAATTCTTAACAGGTCCTACAGCAATCGCAACTTCTACTGAAGATGTTGTTGCACCAGCAAAAGTTATTGCAGGATTTGCAAAAGAACATGAAGCTTTAGAAGTTAAAACAGGCGTTATGGAAGGTAACGTTATCTCTGCTGAAGAAGTTAAAACAGTTGGTTCATTACCTTCACACGATGGTCTTGTATCTATGCTTTTATCTGTATTACAAGCACCTGTACGCAACTTCGCTTATGCAGTTAAAGCTGTTGGAGAACAAAAAGAAGAAAGCGCTGAATAATTGCGCATAAAAATTAAATTAATGGAGGAAATATAAAATGGCTAATCAAGAACAAATCATTGAAGCAATTAAAGAAATGTCAGTATTAGAATTAAACGATTTAGTAAAAGCAATTGAAGAAGAATTTGGTGTAACTGCAGCAGCTCCAGTAGCAGCAGCAGGTGCAGCTGGTGGCGGAGATGCAGCAGCTGAAAAAACTGAATTTGATGTTGAATTAACTTCAGCTGGATCTTCAAAAATTAAAGTTGTTAAAGCAGTTAAAGAAGCAACTGGCTTAGGATTAAAAGATGCTAAAGAATTAGTAGATGGAGCTCCTAAAGTAATTAAAGAAGCTATGCCTAAAGAAGATGCTGAAAAACTTAAAGAACAATTAGAAGAAGTTGGAGCTAGCGTAGAATTAAAATAGTTTCTACTTTCTAATTAAATAGTTAGGTTGAAAATGTATGTTTAACCTATTTAATATAGATTTCAATGCAAATACAACCTGAATTCTTTGAGAAGTTAAAACCCCGTTATTCTAATAACGGGGTTTTTCAATTAATTAATACAAGCATACTAAATGCTTTTGGATTGAATGATAAAAATAGAGGTGAAGAAATGAGTCATTATTATGATGAACAACCTGATGTTAAAAGTAACCCAAAAAGAATTAGTTATCAAATTAAAAATGCGCAACTAGAGCTTACTACTGATGCTGGAGTTTTTTCAAAAGATAATGTAGATTTTGGATCTGACTTACTAATTAAAACTTTTTTAAAAGAACATCCTCCAGGCCCAAGTAAAACCATCGCGGATGTAGGATGTGGATATGGTCCTATCGGTTTAGCAATAGGAAAAGTATCTCCACACCATCAAATCACAATGTTGGATATTAACAATAGAGCCTTGGCGTTGGCAGAAATGAATAAGACGAAAAATCAAGTGGATAATGTAACGATTATAGAAAGCGATTGTTTATCTGCTGTCAATCATCAGTGCTTTGATTACATTTTAACTAATCCCCCTATTAGAGCTGGTAAGGACATTGTTCATCGAATCTTTGAACAAGCGTTTGACAGACTCAAGACTACGGGTGAACTTTATGTCGTCATTCAAAAAAAGCAAGGTATGCCTTCAGCTAAAAAGAAAATAGAAGAACTATTTGGCAATGTAGAAATTATAGCTAAGAGTAAAGGATATTATATTTTGAAAAGTATAAAAGGTTGATTTCGAAATGGTATTCTGATATAGTTATAAAATGTAAAAATTTATGTTCAATAAGTGTGTACTTTTACGTAAAATGGATAAATTAATTAAGTGTAAATAGAAATCGAAAATGGTGTCATCATATGTGTTGCCGTTTTCTTTTTGTCTTTTCTATTATTTATTATATTCAATTGAAAAGTAAGGGTGAACACACAATTTTTGAGGGGTGAATCTGTTTGGCAGGTCAAGTTGTCCAATATGGAAGACATCGTAAACGTAGAAATTACGCGAGAATTTCAGAAGTATTAGAATTACCAAACTTAATAGAAATTCAAACAAAATCTTATGATTGGTTCCTTAAAGAAGGTTTATTAGAAATGTTCAGAGATATTTCTCCAATTGAAGATTTCACTGGCAACCTATCTTTAGAATTTGTAGATTACAGATTAGGTGAACCTAAATATGATTTAGAAGAATCAAAAAACCGTGACGCTACTTATGCAGCACCTCTTCGTGTGAAAGTGCGTCTTATTATTAAAGAAACTGGTGAAGTTAAAGAACAAGAAGTCTTCATGGGTGATTTTCCACTGATGACAGATACAGGTACGTTCGTAATTAATGGTGCTGAACGTGTTATCGTATCTCAATTAGTTCGCTCACCATCCGTGTATTTTAACGAGAAAATCGATAAAAATGGACGTGAAAACTATGATGCAACAATCATTCCTAACCGTGGTGCTTGGTTAGAGTATGAGACAGATGCTAAAGATGTTGTATATGTTCGTATCGATAGAACACGTAAATTACCATTGACTGTATTACTACGTGCGCTAGGTTTCTCAACTGATCAAGAAATTGTTGACTTATTAGGAGACAGCGAGTATTTACGTAATACATTAGAAAAAGATGGGACAGAAAATACAGAACAAGCTTTATTAGAGATTTATGAACGTTTACGTCCTGGCGAACCACCAACAGTAGAAAATGCTAAAAGTTTATTATATTCTCGTTTCTTCGACCCTAAACGTTATGATTTAGCTAGTGTAGGTCGTTATAAAGCGAACAAAAAATTACACCTAAAACATCGTTTGTTCAATCAAAAATTAGCAGAGCCAATTGTTAACAGTGAAACTGGTGAAATTGTCGTTGACGAAGGAACAGTTTTAGATCGTCGTAAACTTGACGAAATCATGGACGTATTAGAAACAAACGCTAATAGCGAAGTATTTGAACTTGAAGGTAGCGTAATTGACGAACCTGTAGAAATCCAATCTATTAAAGTATATGTGCCTAACGATGAAGAAGGTCGTACGACTACTGTCATTGGTAATGCACTACCTGATTCTGAAGTTAAATGTATTACTCCAGCAGATATTGTTGCCTCAATGAGTTATTTCTTCAACTTATTGAATGGCATTGGTTATACAGATGATATTGATCATTTAGGTAATCGTCGTTTACGTTCTGTCGGCGAGCTATTACAAAATCAATTCCGTATCGGTTTATCAAGAATGGAACGTGTTGTTCGTGAAAGAATGTCAATACAAGATACAGATTCTATTACGCCACAACAACTGATTAATATCAGACCAGTTATTGCATCAATCAAAGAATTCTTTGGTAGTTCACAATTATCTCAATTCATGGACCAAGCTAACCCGTTAGCAGAGTTAACGCACAAACGTCGTTTATCTGCTTTAGGGCCTGGTGGATTAACACGTGAACGTGCTCAAATGGAAGTGCGTGACGTTCACTACTCTCACTATGGGCGTATGTGTCCAATTGAAACACCTGAGGGTCCTAATATTGGTTTAATAAACTCATTGTCAAGTTATGCTAGAGTGAATGAATTTGGTTTTATTGAAACGCCATATCGTAAAGTGGATTTAGATACAAACTCAATCACCGATCAAATAGATTATTTGACAGCTGATGAAGAGGATAGCTACGTTGTTGCACAGGCTAATTCTAGACTTGATGAAAATGGACGTTTCTTAGATGATGAAGTTGTTTGTCGTTTCCGTGGTAATAACACTGTTATGGCTAAAGAGAAAATGGATTACATGGACGTTTCACCAAAACAAGTTGTTTCAGCAGCAACAGCATGTATTCCATTCTTAGAAAATGACGACTCTAACCGTGCGTTAATGGGAGCAAACATGCAACGTCAAGCAGTGCCTTTAATGAATCCTGAAGCTCCATTTGTGGGTACAGGTATGGAACATGTAGCCGCAAGAGACTCTGGTGCTGCAATCACTGCTAAGCATAGAGGGCGCGTTGAACATGTTGAATCTAATGAAATTTTAGTTCGTCGTTTAGTTGAAGAAAATGGAACTGAGCATGAAGGTGAATTAGATCGTTATCCTTTAGCGAAATTCAAGCGTTCAAACTCTGGTACTTGTTATAACCAACGTCCGATTGTATCAATTGGAGATGTTGTTGAATATAATGAGATTTTAGCGGACGGTCCTTCAATGGAATTAGGAGAAATGGCATTAGGACGAAATGTAGTTGTTGGTTTCATGACATGGGACGGTTACAACTATGAGGATGCTGTAATTATGAGTGAACGACTAGTTAAAGATGATGTATATACATCTATTCATATTGAAGAGTATGAGTCAGAAGCTCGTGATACGAAATTAGGACCTGAGGAAATCACACGTGATATTCCAAACGTATCTGAAAGTGCACTTAAGAACTTAGATGATCGTGGTATCGTTTACGTTGGTGCAGAGGTTAAAGACGGTGACATCTTAGTAGGTAAAGTAACGCCTAAAGGTGTAACAGAATTAACAGCTGAAGAGAGATTATTACACGCTATCTTTGGTGAAAAAGCACGTGAGGTTCGTGATACATCATTACGTGTACCTCATGGTGCTGGCGGTATCGTTTTAGATGTTAAAGTCTTTAATCGTGAAGAAGGAGACGATACTTTATCTCCTGGAGTTAACCAATTAGTACGTGTATATATTGTCCAAAAACGTAAAATACATGTTGGTGACAAAATGTGTGGTCGTCACGGTAACAAAGGTGTTATTTCTAAGATTGTTCCAGAAGAAGATATGCCATATTTACCAGATGGTCGACCAATCGACATTATGTTAAACCCATTAGGTGTACCATCACGTATGAACATTGGACAAGTATTAGAATTACATTTAGGTATGGCAGCTAAAAACTTAGGAATCCACGTTGCTTCTCCAGTGTTTGATGGTGCCAACGATGATGACGTTTGGTCAACTATCGAAGAAGCTGGAATGGCGCGTGATGGTAAAACTGTCCTATACGATGGACGAACTGGTGAACCTTTCGATAATCGTATTTCAGTTGGTGTCATGTATATGCTTAAACTTGCACACATGGTAGATGATAAGTTACATGCACGTTCTACTGGACCATACTCACTTGTTACACAACAACCATTAGGTGGTAAAGCACAATTTGGTGGTCAACGTTTCGGTGAGATGGAGGTATGGGCACTTGAAGCTTATGGTGCTGCTTATACTTTACAAGAAATCTTAACTTATAAATCTGATGATACTGTAGGTCGTGTTAAAACTTACGAGTCTATAGTTAAAGGTGAGAATATTTCTAGACCTAGTGTTCCAGAATCATTCCGAGTATTGATGAAAGAACTACAAAGTTTAGGTCTAGATGTTAAAGTGATGGATGAGCATGATAATGAAATCGAAATGGCCGATGTTGATGACGAAGATGCAGCAGAACGCAAAGTAGATTTACAACAAAAGAGTGCTCCAGAATCACAAAAAGAAACTACCGATTAATAAGCACTTAAGATAACTGAAACCATAGAGGTATGAAATGCTAGTCATTTCAACCTCTTTAAGGTATTTAATTTCAATGAATGTAATCAATCAAATAGCACAGCTAATCTAAATTGAAGGAGGTAGGCTCCTTGATTGATGTAAATAATTTCCATTATATGAAAATAGGATTGGCTTCACCTGAAAAAATTCGCTCTTGGTCTTATGGTGAAGTTAAGAAACCTGAAACAATAAATTACCGTACACTTAAGCCTGAAAAAGATGGTCTATTCTGTGAAAGAATTTTCGGACCTACTAAAGATTGGGAATGTAGTTGTGGTAAGTACAAACGTGTACGCTACAAAGGTATGGTATGTGATAGATGTGGCGTTGAAGTAACGAAATCAAAAGTGCGTCGTGAAAGAATGGGTCATATTGAATTAGCAGCACCCGTATCTCACATTTGGTATTTCAAAGGAATTCCAAGTCGTATGGGGCTATTATTAGATATGTCTCCTAGAGCATTAGAAGAAGTAATATACTTCGCTTCATATGTTGTAGTTGATCCAGGACCAACTGGACTTGAAAAGAAAACATTATTATCTGAAGCTGAATTCAGAGAATATTATGATAAATACCCAAATCAATTTGTTGCCAAAATGGGTGCAGAAGGTATAAAAGACCTATTAGAAGAAATTGATTTAGATGAAGAATTAAAAGAGTTACGTGATGAGCTTGAATCTGCAACAGGTCAAAGATTAACACGTGCGATTAAACGTTTAGAGGTAGTTGAGTCATTTAGAAATTCTGGGAATAATCCTTCTTGGATGATTTTAGATGTATTACCTATTATACCACCTGAAATTCGTCCGATGGTTCAATTAGACGGTGGACGTTTCGCTACAAGTGATTTAAATGACTTGTATCGTCGTGTTATCAATCGTAACAACCGTTTAAAACGTTTATTAGACCTTGGAGCACCAGGCATCATTGTTCAAAATGAAAAACGTATGTTACAAGAAGCAGTCGATGCTTTAATTGACAATGGTCGTCGTGGTCGCCCTGTAACGGGACCAGGTAACCGTCCATTGAAATCTCTTTCACATATGCTTAAAGGTAAGCAAGGACGTTTCCGTCAAAACTTACTAGGTAAACGTGTTGACTATTCAGGGCGTTCAGTTATCGCAGTTGGACCAAGCTTGAAAATGTATCAATGTGGTTTACCAAAAGAAATGGCGCTTGAATTATTTAAACCATTCGTTATGAAAGAGTTAGTTCAACGTGAGATTGCTACAAACATTAAAAATGCTAAAAGTAAAATTGAACGTATGGACGATGAAGTTTGGGATGTGCTTGAAGATGTTATAACTGAACATCCAGTACTATTAAACCGTGCTCCAACACTACACAGACTAGGTATTCAGGCATTTGAACCTACTCTAGTAGAAGGTCGTGCAATTCGCCTTCACCCTCTTGTTACAACTGCTTATAATGCAGACTTTGATGGTGACCAAATGGCTGTTCACGTTCCATTATCAAAAGAAGCTCAAGCTGAAGCACGTATGCTTATGCTTGCAGCACAAAACATCCTAAACCCTAAAGATGGTAAGCCAGTTGTAACACCATCACAAGATATGGTTTTAGGTAACTATTACCTAACATTAGAGCGAAAAGATGCCGTGAATACTGGTGCAATCTTTAACGATACTAATGAGGTTTTAAAAGCTTATGCAAATGGTTATGTACATCTACACACTCGTATAGGTGTTCATGCTAATTCATTTAATAATCCAACGTTTACTGATGAGCAAAATAGCAAAATTTTAGCTACTTCAGTAGGTAAAATTATTTTCAATGAAATTATTCCTGATTCATTTGCATACATTAATGAACCAAGTCAAGCTAACCTAGAAAGAACGACACCTGATAAATACTTTGTTGATCCTACACAATTAGGTGAAGGTGGACTAAAAGAATACTTTGATAATACAGAACTTATTGAACCTTTCAACAAAAAGTTCTTAGGAAATATCATCGCAGAAGTATTCAATAGATTTAGCATTACTGATACTTCAATGATGCTTGATAGAATGAAAGATTTAGGATTCAAATTCTCATCTAAAGCTGGTATTACTGTTGGTGTTTCTGACATTGTTGTACTTCCAGATAAACAAGACATTTTAGATGAACATGAAAAATTAGTTGAACGTGTGACTAAACAGTATAATCGTGGTTTAATCACTGAAGACGAGCGTTACAATGCTGTTGTAGAAATTTGGACTGACGCAAAAGACCAAATTCAAGGCGAATTAATGCAGTCTCTTGAAAAAACTAACCCAATATTTATGATGAGTGATTCTGGTGCCCGTGGTAATGCATCAAACTTCACTCAATTAGCTGGTATGCGTGGATTAATGGCAGCACCATCTGGTAAGATTATTGAATTACCAATCACATCTTCATTCCGTGAAGGTTTAACGGTATTAGAATACTTTATTTCTACACACGGTGCGCGTAAAGGTCTTGCCGATACAGCACTTAAAACAGCTGATTCTGGTTACCTTACTCGTCGTCTTGTTGATGTAGCACAAGATGTTATCGTTCGTGAAGAAGATTGTGGTACAGACCGTGGTTTATTAGTTTCTGATATAAAAGAAGGAACTGAAATGATTGAACCATTTATCGAACGTATCGAAGGTCGTTATTCTAAAGAAACAATTCGACATCCTGAAACAGACGAAGTAATTATTCGCCCAGACGAATTAATTACACCAGATATTGCAAAACAAATCACTGATGCAGGTATTGAGCAAATGTATATACGCTCAGCATTTACATGTAACACACGTCATGGTGTATGTGAAAAATGTTATGGTAAAAACCTTGCTACTGGTGAAAAAGTTGAAGTGGGTGAAGCAGTTGGTACAATTGCCGCTCAATCTATCGGTGAACCAGGTACCCAACTTACAATGCGTACATTCCACACTGGTGGTGTAGCAGGAAGTGACATCACTCAAGGTCTTCCTCGTATCCAAGAAATCTTTGAGGCACGTAATCCAAAAGGTCAAGCTGTGATTACTGAAATCGAAGGTGTAATTGATGATATTAAATTAGCAAAAGATCGCCAACAAGAAATAATTGTTAAAGGTGCTAATGAAACTAGATCTTATCTAGCATCAGGTACTTCAAGACTTAAAGTTGAAATAGGTCAATCTGTTGAACGTGGTGAAGTTCTAACAGAAGGTTCAATTGAACCTAAAAACTATTTATCTGTAGCAGGCCTAAATGCAACTGAAAGTTACTTATTAAAAGAAGTACAAAAAGTTTACCGTATGCAAGGTGTTGAAATTGACGACAAACACGTTGAAGTTATGGTAAGACAAATGTTACGTAAAGTTCGCATCATTGAAGCTGGTGACACTAAATTATTACCAGGTTCACTAGTTGATATTCATAACTTTACTGACGCTAACAGATATGCATTCAAACATCGTAAACGTCCAGCTACAGCTAAACCAGTATTACTTGGTATTACTAAAGCTTCTCTGGAAACTGAAAGCTTCTTATCAGCAGCTTCATTCCAAGAAACAACACGTGTGCTTACTGATGCAGCTATTAAAGGTAAACGTGATGATTTACTTGGTCTTAAAGAGAATGTTATTATTGGTAAGTTAATTCCTGCTGGTACTGGTATGAGACGTTATAGTGATATTCAATACGATAAAGCTACTGCACCAGTAACAGAAACAAGTGAAGAAGTTGAAACGATAGATTAATGAGTCTAATTAGACTTTGATTTATGACATTATCACAAATCATACATTAGACCGAAAATTATGAACCATAAAATTCTAGTACAGAGATTTTCAGACGAAAATATTTGTGCTAGAGATATCATTCAAGAGTGGGACGATGCGTTTAGCTTAATTTATGTCCCACTCTCTTCTTTTTGCTATAAATTATAGATGTTGTAATAATTACTATGAAATTTTGAAGTGCTTTGTATTTTATTTATAAATGCAAATATAAATTGTTGACTATTAGTAACAAATAATGTTAATATATTAAAGGTTGATGCAAGCAGAACTTTGGAGGATATGTAGATGTCTAATGAAAAAGTTGCACGCTTTAACAAACAACAATATGTAGTTGGTCTTAAAGAAACGCTTAAAGCGTTAAAGAAAGATCAAGTTACATCATTGATTATTGCTCAAGACGTTGAAGTTCATTTACTAACTCGCGTGTTAAGCTATATCAATCATAAAAACATACCAGTCTCATTTTTTTCTAGCCAACATGCGTTAGGAAAATATGTAGGTATTAATGTTAATGCGACAATAGTTGCATTAATAAGTGAGAATTAGTAAGTGTTTTACTTACTAAATTTTATTTAACCTTAAAATGAACCACCTGGATGTGTGGGATTAAAAAACGAAGAGAGGAGGACATATTCAATGCCAACTATTAACCAATTAGTACGTAAACCAAGAAAAAGCAAAACGAAACAATCAGATTCACCAGCTTTAAACAGAGGTTTCAATAGTAAAAAGAAACAATTTACTAACTTAAACTCACCTCAAAAACGTGGTGTATGTACTCGTGTAGGTACAATGACACCTAAAAAACCTAACTCTGCGTTACGTAAATATGCACGTGTGCGTTTATCAAATAACATTGAAGTTAACGCATACATTCCTGGTATCGGACACAACTTACAAGAACACAGTGTTGTACTTGTTCGTGGTGGACGAGTGAAAGACTTACCTGGTGTGCGTTACCATATCGTACGTGGTGCACTTGATACTTCAGGTGTTGATGGACGTAGACAAGGACGTTCATTATACGGAACTAAAAAACCAAAAAATTAAGTTTAAGATTACGTAAATTTTAAATATATCTTTTAATAATATACTATAATAGGAAGGGAGGATTTAGATTATGCCTCGTAAAGGATCAGTACCTAAAAGAGATGTATTACCAGATCCAATTCATAACTCTAAGTTAGTTACTAAATTAATTAACAAAATTATGTTAGACGGTAAACGTGGAACAGCTCAAAGAATTCTTTATTCTGCATTTGATCTTGTTGAACAACGTAGTGGTCGTGATGCATTAGAAGTGTTCGAAGAAGCAATTAATAATATTATGCCAGTATTAGAAGTTAAAGCTCGTCGTGTAGGTGGTTCTAACTACCAAGTACCAGTTGAGGTGCGCCCAGAACGTCGTACTACTCTTGGATTACGTTGGTTAGTAAACTATGCGCGTCTTCGTGGTGAAAAAACTATGGAAGATCGTTTAGCTAACGAAATCTTAGATGCTGCAAATAATACAGGTGGTGCAGTCAAAAAACGTGAAGACACTCACAAAATGGCTGAAGCGAACAAAGCATTTGCTCACTACCGCTGGTAAGATTAAAGCTATTACCCTGAGTGTGTTCCGTTACGTGGTTTACCAATAAATGGCTCATGCTTAGGGCATCGCCATATCTATAGTACTTATTCAGTAAATACTGGAAGGAGAAAAAATACATGGCAAGAGACTTTTCTTTGAAAAATACTCGTAATATCGGTATCATGGCTCACATTGATGCTGGTAAGACAACTACGACTGAACGTATTCTTTACTACACAGGTCGTATCCATAAAATTGGTGAAACACATGAAGGTGCTTCACAAATGGACTGGATGGAACAAGAGCAAGACCGTGGTATTACTATCACATCTGCGGCTACAACTGCACAATGGCAAGGTCACCGTGTAAACATCATCGATACTCCTGGACACGTAGACTTCACAGTTGAAGTTGAACGTTCATTACGTGTACTTGATGGTGCCGTTACTGTACTTGATGCACAATCAGGGGTAGAACCTCAAACTGAAACAGTTTGGCGTCAAGCAACAACTTATGGTGTACCTCGTATTGTTTTTGTAAACAAAATGGACAAATTAGGTGCGAACTTTGAATATTCAGTAAGCACTTTACATGATCGTTTACAAGCAAATGCAGCACCTATCCAATTACCTATTGGTGCAGAAGATGAATTTGAAGCAATCATTGACTTAGTAGAAATGAAATGCTTTAAATATACAAACGACCTAGGTACAGAAATCGATGAAATCGAAATCCCAGAAGACCATAAAGAAAGAGCTGAAGAAGCTCGCGCTCAATTAATTGAAGCTGTTGCTGAAAACAACGACGATTTAATGGAGAAATATCTTGGGGATGAAGAGATTTCAGTTGATGAATTAAAAGATGCTATTCGCCAAGCTACTACTGACGTAGAATTCTACCCAGTACTTTGTGGTACAGCGTTCAAAAACAAAGGTGTTCAATTAATGCTTAACGCAGTAATTGATTATTTACCTTCACCATTAGATGTTAAACCAATTATTGGTCATCGCGCGAACAACCCTGATGAAGAAGTTGTTGCTAAACCAGATGATTCAGCAGAATTTGCTGCTTTAGCATTCAAAGTTATGACTGACCCTTATGTTGGTAAATTAACATTCTTCCGTGTATACTCTGGAACATTGTCTTCAGGTTCATATGTGAAGAACTCTTCTAAAGATAAACGTGAACGTGTTGGACGTTTATTACAAATGCACGCGAACTCACGTCAAGAAATTGACACTGTTTACTCAGGTGAAATTGCAGCTGCAGTTGGCCTTAAAGAAACAGGTACTGGTGATACTTTATGTGGAGAGAAAAATGACATTATCTTGGAATCAATGGAATTCCCAGAACCAGTTATCCACTTATCAGTTGAACCAAAATCTAAAGCTGACCAAGATAAAATGACTCAAGCTTTAGTTAAATTACAAGAAGAAGACCCAACATTCCATGCACACACAGATGAAGAAACTGGACAAGTTATCATCGGTGGTATGGGTGAATTACACTTAGATATTTTAGTTGACCGTATGAAGAAAGAATTCAACGTTGAATGTAACGTAGGTGCTCCAATGGTTTCTTATCGTGAAACATTTAAACAACCTGCACAAGTTCAAGGTAAATTCTCACGTCAATCTGGTGGTCGTGGTCAATATGGTGATGTTCACATTGAATTCACTCCTAACGAAACAGGTGGCGGTTTCGAATTCGAAAACGCTATTGTTGGTGGTGTAGTTCCTCGTGAATACATTCCATCAGTTGAACAAGGTCTTAAAGATGCTATGGAAAATGGTGTCTTAGCTGGTTATCCATTAATTGATGTTAAAGCTAAATTATTTGATGGTTCTTATCATGATGTCGATTCATCTGAAATGGCCTTCAAAATTGCTGCTTCATTAGCGCTTAAAGAAGCTGCTAAAAAATGTGATCCAGTTATCTTAGAACCAATGATGAAAGTTACTATCGAAATGCCTGAAGAGTATATGGGTGATATCATGGGTGACGTAACTGCTCGTCGTGGACGTGTAGACGGTATGGAACCACGTGGTAATGCTCAAGTTGTTAACGCATATGTACCACTTTCAGAAATGTTTGGTTATGCAACTTCATTACGTTCTAACACGCAAGGTCGCGGTACTTACACAATGTACTTTGACCACTATGCAGAAGTTCCTAAATCAATTGCTGAAGAAATCATCAAGAAAAATAAAGGTGAATAATATAACTTGTTAAGACTAGCTAAGCTAGGTTAAAATACAGGTTGAGCTTATTTATAAGCTGACATTTTTATGATTTGATTTTTAGGGGTAAATGCATTATAAAAGAATTATAAATTCTTTTATGCTATACTCAATCAATTTTCTTCTCATGATGGTGAGAAACTATCATGAGAGATAAATTTGAAATAACTTTTATTAAGAATAGGAGAGATTTAATAATGGCAAAAGAAAAATTTGATCGCTCAAAAGAACATGCCAATATTGGTACTATCGGTCACGTTGACCATGGTAAAACAACTTTAACAGCTGCTATCGCAACTGTATTAGCTAAAAATGGTGACACTGTTGCACAATCATACGATATGATTGACAACGCTCCAGAAGAAAAAGAACGTGGTATTACAATCAATACTGCACATATCGAATACCAAACTGACAAACGTCACTATGCTCACGTTGACTGCCCAGGACACGCTGACTATGTTAAAAACATGATCACTGGTGCAGCTCAAATGGACGGCGGTATCTTAGTTGTATCTGCTGCTGACGGTCCAATGCCACAAACTCGTGAACACATCTTATTATCACGTAACGTTGGTGTACCAGCATTAGTTGTATTCTTAAACAAAGTTGACATGGTAGACGACGAAGAATTATTAGAATTAGTTGAAATGGAAGTTCGTGACTTATTAAGCGAATATGACTTCCCAGGTGACGATGTACCTGTAATCGCTGGTTCTGCATTAAAAGCATTAGAAGGCGATGCTGAATACGAACAAAAAATCTTAGACTTAATGCAAGCAGTTGATGATTACATTCCAACTCCAGAACGTGATTCTGACAAACCATTCATGATGCCAGTTGAGGACGTATTCTCAATCACTGGTCGTGGTACTGTTGCTACAGGCCGTGTTGAACGTGGTCAAATCAAAGTTGGTGAAGAAGTTGAAATCATCGGTATGCATGAAACTTCTAAAACAACTGTTACTGGTGTAGAAATGTTCCGTAAGTTATTAGACTACGCTGAAGCTGGTGACAACATCGGTGCTTTATTACGTGGTGTTGCACGTGAAGACGTACAACGTGGTCAAGTATTAGCTGCTCCTGGTTCTATTACACCACACACAAAATTCAAAGCTGAAGTATACGTATTATCTAAAGATGAAGGTGGACGTCACACTCCATTCTTCACTAACTATCGCCCACAATTCTATTTCCGTACTACTGACGTAACTGGTGTTGTAAACTTACCAGAAGGTACAGAAATGGTTATGCCTGGCGACAACGTTGAAATGACAGTTGAATTAATCGCTCCAATCGCTATCGAAGACGGAACTCGTTTCTCAATTCGTGAAGGTGGACGTACTGTTGGATCAGGCGTTGTAACTGAAATATTTGAATAATATATTATTCATCAAAAAAGACTCCCATTAGGGAGTCTTTTTTGTTATATATCTGAATATAATTCATTCATTGTTCATTATGCTATTTTATTTAAATGATTTAATATACTTAGTTATCCTCTTATTAAAAAACATTTTCAATTTCTAATATTTTTAAAAATTCACTGGCTGCATATTTTAATGAAGATTCATCAATGTCAAAATGAGGATTATGATGGGGTGCAGTAATGCCTTTGTCTTTATTACCACAACCAGTTAAGAAGAATGCACCAGGTCGTACTTTAAGATAATGTGAAAAATCCTCACCAATCATCATTAAGTCTGACTCATTAAATCTTAAATGTAAATCATTAGCAGCTTGTTTGACTACATCATATGATTGTTGATGATTGTGTACTGGTAAATAACCTTTAATGTATTCCAATTCATAAGTAATATCGTTTGATAAAGATAAACCTTGTAAGAGCTTATCCATTTTATTTTGAACATGACTTTGTAATTTTGTGTCAAAAGTACGTACAGTCCCTTTACAAAAAGCTGTATCTGGAATAACACTATCTGTTGATCCTGCTTGAATCATTCCGAAAGTAAGAACAGCTTCCTTTACTGGATCAATTGTTCGAGAAATAATTTTTTGGGCACTTAAAATAAACTCAGCCATAATGACAATAGGGTCGATTGTTTCGTGTGGTTTCGCACCATGACCACCCTTTCCATATATAGTTACACTAAATTCATCTGGTGAAGCCATTATTGCTCCAGGCCTAGAATAGATTGTCCCAGACGGATAACCACTCCATAAGTGTGTGCCATAAATTTTATCGACGTTCTGTAGACAGCCATCATCAATCATTTCTTGAGAACCACCTGGCATAATTTCCTCACCATACTGGAATATAAAAACAACATTACCTTTCAATAAATGACGATGTTCGTGAACAATTTCAGCTACTCCAAGTAAAATAGCTGTATGGCCATCATGTCCACAAGCATGCATGCACCCTTTATTTTTTGAACGATAGGGTACATCATTTAATTCTTGAACAGGTAATGCATCGAAATCTGCTCGCAATGCAATCGTTGGGCCATTTGAATCAGATCCTTTAAAAGTTGCTTTTATTCCATTACGTCCAACTGGTGTTTCTATTGTGCATGCTAATTGGCTCAATTGATTTACAATAAAATCATGCGTGCGTTTTTCCTCAAAAGAAAGTTCTGGGTATTGATGCAAATATCGTCGTAATTGCACCATTCTCTTTTCTTTATTACTTGCTAATTGAAACCAATCAAACACATGTATCACTTCTTCCATCTTAATTATTGATATTAGTATATCATTATTATTTTAGCTTAAATAGACTTTGTTTTGTTAATACGATATCTAACATTTTTTCACACTATCTCATAACATTTGGAAACATTAAAATGATTAAATATAAAGGGATAGCCCTCATAAAAATACAACACAAATCATAAAACCACACTTAAATTAATAAGAATAAATCATCCATAAAGTTTTTGTTATCAACTGTTACAATAAAAGATAATGTTTATGTAAAAGTATTCAAAAATATGTAGAATACTAAAATACTAAGAAGTGATGTGAATTAGTCGTATTTCTAAGAATTTAATTGCTATGAGACATTTTAATATAATATGAACATCTTGCTAAAGGAATATTAGAATTAGTAATTATAGCTTATTAGGAGTGGGAAAAATTAAAAAGTAAGAAAATTATGATGAGACAGTTTGTTATAATTTTTGATGTTCATACTTAGTCACATTAAAATAGAGTTATCAATAATATAAGATATGGGGTATTTAAGTGGAAGAAATCAGACCAATAACCTATCAAGATAAAGAGGCATACTATTATTATATTCAAGAGTGGTATGAAAATGAGGAAAAAGTGATACCAGGGAATACAGACATTGCCAATTATAATTCATTTAACAATATGGTTGATCGGCTTAATTCTAGTGAAGTTGATGAGGGCTTTGTACCGACTACAACACTATTTTATTTTAAAGATTCAATTATTATAGGTGCTGTTGATATCAGACATCAATTAAATGATAAACTATCAAATATTGGTGGTCATGTGGGATACGGTGTAGCTAAATCTTATAGAGGGAAAGGTTACGCTACTATCCTTCTAGAAAAGGCTTTAGATGAACTTAAGACATTAAATGTAGAGGTCGTACTTATGACATGTAATCCACTTAATTTTGCTTCTCAAACAGTGATGAAGAAATGTGGTGGATATCAAATTGAATCCTATATTAAAAAAAATGGTAAACCTGTTCATCGATATCATATACCTAATACAAAATAATCATGATTATTAAGAAGATATTGTGATAAAGCTAAATATATGATTTTTATTTTTAAAATGATTAGCAAAATGGAGCTTTTTAAAGTCAATATTATTTGAGATGGGAGCTTAGACTTTTAAGTTTATTTATAGCAAAAGAATTTTAATAGAGAATTATGATTTAACAACATCTTGTTATATTACACTTTGAGAAAAAGTTAATCATCTAAATAATCCTATATAATATATTAAAAGCGTAGGAGGATTCATAATAATGAAATATATAGATGAGCAAACACAAGCTCAATTATTAAACATGAATGAAGTCATTTTAGAAGTAGAAAAAGCTTTGCAAGCTTTTTCAGAGAATAAGACGATAACACCATTAAGATATGTTTTGCCATTTAATGAGCAAAATCGTTATTTAGTGATGCCAGCATTATCCGATGAATTAAATATCGTTGGACTTAAAACAGTCTCATTTGCACCTGAAAATTCAAAAAAAGAGAAAGCGACTATTACTGGATCGGTTATTTTAAGTGACTATGAAACAGGAGAAACATTGTCTATATTAGATGGTGGTTTTCTTACTAAAGTAAGAACAGGTGCAATTTCAGGTGTAGCTACTAAATATCTAGCAAAAGAAAACGCTAAAACACTTAGTGTAATAGGGGCAGGTGTACAAGCTGAAGGTCTGATTGAAGCGATACTTGCTGTTAGGGATATTGAAAACATTCACATCGCTAGTAGAACGTTTGAAAAAGCAGAAAATTTTGCTCAAAATATACGAAATCGATTTAATATTAAAGTGAGTGTATTTAAATCGGCAGATGAAGCGATAGACAGTGCAGATATTGTAGTTACAGCAACAAATGCAAGTCAGCCCGTTTATACCCATTCTTTACATCCAGGCGTGCATTTAAATGCAGTCGGATCCTTTAAACCAGATATGCAAGAAATACCTTCAGAAACAATGCTTGTTGCTAATAAAATTGTTGTTGAATCTATGGAAGCAGCTTTAGAAGAAACAGGTGATTTAAAAATTCCTCAATCAGAAGGAATATTAACTAAAAATATGCTACATAGTGAATTAGGCGACATTATTTCTGGTGAAAAAGTGGGTCGCGAAACTGAAGAAGAAGTGACAGTCTTTAAATCGGTCGGTCTAGCAATTGTGGATATCATTGTGGCACAATATTTTTATAAAAAATTAATACAATCTTAGGTTAAATCAATGTTAGTGAAAATAGAGCAGGTAGAGTCGTAACTGCTCTATTTATTTTTTATCTGACGATAGGGCAATTACTTTTATCTAAGATTGATGTTTATAATTAGTTATACATTTGAACAATGCAACTACAAATAACATGATAAAAATAATTAAACTGATACTTGATAATAGCAAAGGTGCAACTTGATGTTTATAAATAAGTACATTGATATCTACAATTATAAAAATAACGAAAATAATCATAGATATAATTAAATTTGATTGATGACGTATGTATGAGCTTCTTTTCATCTACAATACAAATCCTCTCTATCATTCAATTCTTTTAGTATGTATTTTATCGTATGTTACTAACAAAGTTCAAATCCTCCTTTTTAGTCGTCAGTCACTGTACCCTCAGACAAACGTCAGACTAACGCACGCGTGACTTTACAAATAAAGGACATATTTTATAAAGAAATTACCGTCATATTATTATATTTTATTTAAGTAAAAGGATTGTTCATTCTACAAAGGCTGTGTTTTATATTTTAATATAAGGAGATTAGTTTATGAAAAAAATAATAATCACTGGAGCACTCGGTCAAATTGGTACTGAATTAGTTATTAAGTGTAGAGAAAGATATGGAACTGAAAATGTATTAGCTACTGATATAAGAAAGCCAGAACCACACTCTCCAGTTAAAGACGGTCCTTTTGAAATCTTAGATGTTACAGATAGAAATCGTTTATTTGAAACAGTGAGATATTTCAATGCCGATACACTTATGCATATGGCCGCACTGCTTTCTGCTACAGCGGAAAAGAAACCACTAGTTGCCTGGGATTTGAATATGGGGGGACTTATAAATACACTCGAAGCAGCAAGAAGGTATCAATTAAAATTTTTTACGCCAAGTTCAATAGGAGCTTTTGGTATTTCGACACCTAAAGTAAATACACCTCAATTAACAATACAACAACCAACGACTATGTATGGTATAAACAAAGTAACTGGGGAATTATTATGTCAGTATTATTATGTCAAATTTGGAGTGGATACACGTAGCGTTAGATTTCCTGGGTTAATTTCACATGTTAAAGAACCTGGCGGTGGCACAACGGATTATGCAGTTGATATGTATTTTAAGGCAGTTAAAAAAGGACATTATACAAGCTATATTAATCGTTACACTTATATGGATATGATGTACATGGAAGACGCTATTGATGCGATTATCAAATTAATGGAAGAAGACAGTGTTAAATTAAAAACAAGAAATGGCTATAACTTAAGTGCAATGAGTATTGAACCTGAAATGTTAAAACAAGCTATACAAGTATACTATCCAGATTTTACCTTAGACTATGACATTGATTTAGAGCGTCAAGATATTGCATTAAGTTGGCCAGATAGTATAGATACGAGCTGTGCTGAGGATGAGTGGGGATTTGATCCTAAATATGATTTACCAACTATGACTAAAGTGATGTTAGAGGCAATTGAGAAAAAACAAAAAGAATGCTGAGCCCATACGTACTTTTTAAAGTATATAGCTATCTTTTAAAACTTTAATAAAAGATACTACTTCAAAATATTGAATGACAAGAGAAGTTCGAATCAGTTTGTCGAGTAACTACATTGCACAAATTGTCCGATTTATATATCCCCTCATACAGATATTTTTTTAGATTCAAATGGTCAAAGTGAATGATAGGATATAGGGTAAAGAAAACTCTATCTTAGTTCCAAGTTTACTTTTAAAGAAGCTAATTTTCGATTAGAACACAAATTTAATTACCGAAAAAATAAGTGTTGATAATAACATAACTTGTAACTTAATAAATGTAGTGTTTTACTTATACTGTATACATAATAAAGTGAATATCTATTTTGAATATTTAGAAAATTCATTGAATAGTAGAATCACGATTGATATAATTTAGTGTATCTATTTAATTGGAATTATATTAGGAGGCAACAGTCATGTCAGAAAAAATAAAATTCGAAAAAAGAGAGTCTTTAAAAGAAAAGCCTGATACAGCAAACTTGGGATTTGGACAATATTTCACAGACTATATGCTAAGTGTTGATTATGACGCTGATCAAGGATGGCATGATATGAAGATTGTGCCGTACGCACCATTTGAAATTTCACCAGCAGCGCAAGGGTTACATTATGGGCAAGCAGTTTTTGAAGGCCTTAAAGCTTATAAACATAATGGCGAAGTTGTATTATTCCGTCCAGACCAAAATTTCAAGCGTATTAATAATTCTTTAGCACGTTTAGAAATGCCAGAAGTTGATGAAGCAGCATTATTAGAAGGATTAAAGCAGCTTATCGATGTTGAACGAGATTGGGTACCTGAAGGCGAAGGTCAGTCGTTATATATTCGTCCTTTTGTATTTGCTACTGAAGGTATTTTGGGTGTACGTTCTTCACATCAATATAAATTACTAATTATTTTATCTCCGTCAGGGGCTTATTATGGTGGTGACACATTAAAGTCAACTAAAATTTATGTCGAAGATGAATATGTACGTGCAGTACGTGGAGGTGTAGGTTTCGCTAAAGTTGCAGGTAACTATGCAGCTAGCTTACTTGCACAAACAAACGCTAATAAATTAGGTTATGACCAAGTATTATGGCTTGATGGTGTTGAACAAAAATATGTTGAAGAAGTTGGTAGTATGAATATTTTCTTCGTAGAAAATGGCAAAGTAGTTACGCCAGCATTAAACGGTAGTATCTTGCCTGGTATTACTAGAAAGTCAATTATTCAATTAGCTGAAGATTTAGGTTATGAAGTTGAAGAGAGAAGAGTTTCTATAGAAGAGCTGTTTAACGCATATGATAAAGGTGAACTTACAGAAGTATTTGGTTCAGGTACAGCAGCTGTTATCTCTCCTGTAGGTACACTTCGCTATGAAGATAGAGAAATTGTTATTAATAACAATGAACCTGGTAAAATCACTCAAAAATTATATGACACATATACTGGTATTCAAAGTGGCAAATTGGAAGATAAATACGGATGGAGAGTAGAAGTTCCTAAGTATTAACAATAGAGTTTTCAATTATTTATTAAATAGCATCTATAGTATATTTATTATTTGGCAGATTGATTTTTTAAATTTCGATCTGCTTTTTTAAAATCCGTTTATATAAAAATATTTTTTAATTAATTAATCACTTCATATTTTTGTTGTGTGTGGTAAAATACAATTGATATAAAATGAATATAAATCAATTAAATTTAGACAGAGAAACTTTTTTAACATATGTTTTTTCTGTCTTTTTTTATTTACACAACTAAGAATAAGGAGAGATAAAATGATTTATGCGGGTATATTAGCAGGTGGTATTGGTTCTAGAATGGGAAATGTTCCATTACCCAAACAATTTTTATTATTACAAGGAAAACCTATTATTATTCATACAGTAGAAAAATTTTTAATGTATAAGGACTTTGATGAAATCATTATTGCCACGCCTCAAAAGTGGATCAATTATATGCACGATTTGCTAAACAATTATCGATTAGACGATAAGAAAATAAAAGTAATACAAGGCGGCGACGACAGAAATCACACTATAATGAATATTATAGAAAGCATTGAGCAACATAAAAAATTAAATGATGAAGATATCATCGTTACCCATGATGCAGTTAGACCATTTCTAACAAATCGAATTATTAGAGAGAATGTGGAATATGCTAGTCAATATGGCGCTGTAGATACGGTTGTTAATGCTGTTGATACTATCATTTCTTCAAATGATGCACAATTTATTTCTGAGATTCCAATTAGAAGTGAGATGTATCAAGGACAGACGCCTCAAACTTTTAAAATAAAAGAGTTAAAGGATAGCTATTTATCGTTAACTCAATCTCAAAAGGAAATATTAACTGACGCGTGTAAAATACTCGTAGAATTGGGTAAGCCAGTAAAATTAGTCAAAGGAGAGTTATTTAACATAAAAATTACAACACCATATGATTTAAAAGTTGCGAATTCAATTATTACTGGAGCTGTTGATAATGATTAATCAAGTATATCAATTAGTAAGTCCAAGACAATTTGAAGCAACATTTAAAACTATTGATTTACATAATCATAATAGCAAAGTTATTGTTCGACCCTTATATTTGTCAATTTGTGCAGCCGATTTGAGATATTATTGTGGAAATAGAGATAGCAAAATTTTATCTAAGAAATTACCTATGTCATTGATTCATGAAAGTGTAGGTGAAATTGTATACGACTCTGAACATCGACTAAAAAATGGAACTAAAGTTGTTATGATTCCCAATACACCGTCTAAATCGCATAATATCATTGCAGAAAATTATTTAACTTCTAGTCATTTTAAGTCAAGTGGTTATGATGGTTTTATGCAAGATTATATAGTCATGAAACCTGATAGAGTAGTCACTTTACCACAAGAAATTGATTTGAGTGTAGCGTCGTATACTGAATTAGTTACAGTTAGTGTTCATGCAATAGATCGTTTTAAAGCAAAAGCAATACCACAATTTGAATCATTGGGGATATGGGGGGACGGTAATTTAGGATATATCACTGCAGTTTTACTAAAAAAACTATATCCTACTACTAAAATTATAGTTTTTGGAAAAACATTATATAAATTAAGCCGTTTTTCATTTGTAGATGAAATCATTCAAATTGACAATATTCCTCAACATATCAAAATTGATCATGCATTTGAATGTGTGGGTGGTAAAGGAAGTCAGCAGGCTATTGAACAAATTATCAATATTATTAATCCTGAAGGGAGTATCGCTTTATTAGGAGTGAGCGAACTGTCTATACAAGTGAATACAAGAATGGTTTTAGAAAAAGGTTTAACTATAATTGGTAGTAGCAGAAGTGGTTTAAAGGATTTTGAAAAAACTATTGAATTGTATCGTAAATATCCTGAAGTTCTTAATCAATTAGCATTACTTAAAGGTAAAGAATTTGAAATAAATACCATAGAAGACCTCATTACAGCGTTCGAATATGATATTTCTAACGCATGGGGAAAAACAGTTTTAAAATGGAATATTTAAAGAAAAGGAAACAACTATGACAAAGCAAAATATATTTATAGATGACATTTATTGGGAACGTGTCCAACTCTATGTCAAAGGACATTTTGAAGGAGTAAAACCTACAAGAAATTTCCTTCTCAGAAACCTAACAGAAACAAAGCTGTTCAATGCTAATCATGTTAATATTCAAGGATCAACTTTTGAGGCAAGATTTAATATTGCTATTTTAGAAAAAGGCAATTTTTTAAGTACAGGTAATTATATATTAATCAACCGACAAGAAGATGAATACGTCTGCCAAATTAATCCAAAATTTTTGAATGATAAAAAAAAGCAAATGACTTTAGAGGAGTTAAGAGATTACAACTCACTTGAGACCCAATCGTTACAAAAAAGTTATTTATTAAAAAATTATGGTAAGAGTTTTCAAAGGTATAATAACAAAGAGATTAAATCTTACGTCATTGTTCCAGCAATTTCCCAAGAAATTAATGAGTTTATTTTTAAAGTTCAATATAAATCTGAAATAAATAAAATAAGTAAACTTAAGCATTTATCATTCATATTACATAAAGCTTTGAGGAAAATTAGTTTCAATGTAAGAGATAAAATCTATTTGTCGATATTTAACATTTCCAAAACAGTATATAAGAATAATAAAAATCATGTTTTGTTTACATCAGATTCTAGAGCAAATATGTCAGGAAATTTTAAATTTATATACGAAGAAATGCTTAAACAACAATTGGACAAAAAACTTGTCATTCATTCCATTTTTAAACCTAATATAGCAAATAGGAGATCGTTTATTGATAAATTAAAATTCCCATATTTTTTAGGAAAATCTAAATATATTTTGGTTGATGATTATCATCCGATGATATATAAACTTCAATTTAGAGAAAACCAAGAAATAGTTCAAGTATGGCATGCCGTGGGTGCTTTCAAGACTGTAGGATTTAGTAGAACTGGGAAAAAGGGAGGACCTTTCATAGATTCTATTGGCCATAGGAATTATAGTAAAGCTTATGTTTCGTCAAATAATGATATTCTTTACTATGCTGAAGCTTTTGGAATTGAAGAACATAAGGTTATTCCAACAGGTGTTCCACGTACGGATGTTTTGTTCGATGAATCTTATAAAACACGCATTAAACAAAGTTTAGAAACAAAATTACCAATTATAAAAAATAAAAAAGTCATTCTTTTTGCACCTACATTTAGAGGAAGTGGGCATCGCACAGCACACTATCCTTTCTTTAAAATTAATTTTGCAAGATTAGCTAGTTATTGTGAAGAACACCAAGCTACTGTTTTGTTTAAAATGCATCCTTTTGTTAGAAATAAATTAAATATCCCAGCAATTTATAATAAATATTTTTTAGATATTTCAAATTACCGCGAAGTAAATGATGTATTGTTCATTACGGATATTTTAATCTCTGATTATTCTTCTTTAATCTATGAATTTTCAGTTTTTAAAAAACCAATGCTTTTTTATGCTTTTGATTTGGAAGATTATATTTACACGAGAGATTTTTATGAACCTTATGAAACCTTTGTCCCTGGTAAAATAGTGAAAACTTTTGATGAGCTTATTTTAGCGTTAGAAAATAATGATTTTGAATTAGAAAAGGTAAAGCCATTTTTAAATAAGAATTTTAAATATAAAGATGGTAAATCGAGTGAACGATTAGTTAAAGATTTATTTAACAAATTTTTTCAGTAAAAGAATTTAAAGGTTCTAATTTATGCTAATTGTAACAATAGATAAATAACAAGTTAGAAAATTTATATCATAGTGAAACAACTCTAAATCTAGTCATGTCTAGTAAATTTTCAAAGTATAGTTAAGTCATTTTGTTTTTAGCAAGTTCTAGATTAGTGATGTACAAAACGTATTATGAATAGAGTCTTTTAAAGTATGTATTAATTAATAAAAGTACCTAAAGAAAATAGCCATTTTTAATTTTGAACCCAATTTTAGTTTTTATACTTAAATAAAGTTCAGTTTCCTATAATTGTCATGTAATCTATAATACAATAGTTTATGTAACTATAATTAATATAAAAATCATTTTCAGGAGAGAATTAAAATTGGAATGGATATTATTTGATAAAGATGGTACATTGATTGAGTTTGACAGTAGTTGGGAAAAAATTGGCGTACGTCTCGTTGATCAACTTTTAGAAACCTTTCCAGTACATGATAAGGAAGCGGCACATCGCCAATTAGGCATTATCGATAAAAAAATTAAGCCAGATTCTGTTATGGGATCGGGTTCATTAGGTGAAATTATAGAGTCTTTTAATGGTGTAACAGGTAAAGAAACATCAGATTGGACAAAGGATACGAGTCAGGAACTCATTGATTCAAGAGTGCCTGAAAACAATTGGATTGATGGTGTACAAGAAACTATTCAAGCTCTTAGAAATGAAGGATATCACATAGGTATAGTAACAAGTGATACTAAAAAAGGAGTCGATCAATTTCTGGAGGAAACGCAAACTAGAAATCTCTTTGATTTAGTAATTTCTACAGAAACACACGCAGAAGAAAAGCCACATCCTAAAGTTTTAGATCCACTATTTAATGCTTTTGATGTTAAACCAGAAAAGGTAGCAATAGTAGGAGATACGGCCAACGATATGAAAACCGCGATTAATGCTCATTTAGGATTAGCTATCGGTGTGCTAACAGGCGTGGCTAAAAAAGAGGAACTCTACGACGCAGATGTCATCATTAATAGTGCAAAAGATGTTAAACAAGTTATAGAGCAATACGGAAAATAAAGTTTTTAAATTGAGTAAGACGTAGATGTGTGAGTCGATTCGCACGTCTACGTCCTTTTTCTTTTAATAATACATAAAAAACATCGGTTTTATGAGTCGAGATTTAATAATGTACGTAGTGTAGATTGATTATAAGAATTTTTAAATAAAGCACGACGTTGTAGTTCTGGTATAATGTATTTTACAAAATCTTCAAGGCTATGGGGTAATGAAGGTGGCATCAGATTAAAGCCGTCTGCAACGCCTTCATTAAACCACTGCTCCATCTCATCCACTATCTCCTCAGGTGTACCTATAAGAGTAAGATGACCACCACCGGCACTTAAGTAACCTAATAATTCTCTTACAGTCGGTTGTTTATCTTTTATAATGGCTAAAACTGTTTCATATCGACCAATTGGACCTTTGAAATTTTTAACAGGAGGTAAGGGAGGAACTGGTTCATCTAATTCCCAATCTGAACAATCTTGTTGAACAAAAAAACTGAGTTGCTTTAAAGCATCTTCAATGGGTAATTTTTGATCAAGTTCTGCTTTTTTTGATAATGCTTTTTCATGGGTTTCACCTACATAAGTTACTAAACCAGGGAAAATTTTAATTTTTCTATCTGGATGTTGAGTTTTAGAAATAGCATCAGACAATTTCTTTTTATAACTACGTGCTTGCTTGATATCCCATGAAACAGAGTAAACAGCATCAGTATATTTTGCTGCTAATGCAATACCTTCTTTTGACGCACCGGCTTGCATAGATACTGGTTTACCTTGAGGACTTTGTGGTGTTGTATGTGGTCCTCGTACTTGAAAATAGTCTCCCTCATGATAAAAAGGTTTAATATCTTTAGACTCAATAATTTTGTTGTTGTTTTTATCTGGTACATAAGATGCAGTTGACCAAGAAGTGAATAGCTGATTCATTACCGATGCAAATTCATCTGCTTTTTTGTAGCGCTCATGTCTTTCTGGTAAGTATTGAAGACTGTGATTTTGGGCTTCAATATCTGTCATGGATGTGACTAAATTCCAACCCACACGGCCATGAGATAAGTAGTCTAGACTTAATAATTGACGAGAAGCGGTGAATGGATTTGAAAATGTACTCGATATTGTTGGCACTAATCCTATATGTGATGTAACTTGTGCAATAGCTGATAAGTTAATTATAGGATCAAACCAAAAAGCGGGCATAGTAGTATTATCACTTGCATTAAAGGATTGATTATCTGCAAAAAAGACGATATCCAAAAGACCTTTTTCAGCTATTTGAGCTAAATGCTGATAATAAGATATGTTGCCGATATCCTCAATATTAGAATCTTTCATACGCCATGCCGCTTGATGATGACCACATCCATACAGTAACACACCTATGTTAAGAAAGTGATTATTTGTCATATGAACACCTCATTAATTATTATCTTTTTGTAAAAAATACACAAACAATTAGTTCATTGTTAAACCACCGTCAACGGTAATATTTTGACCTGTTACGCCACGTGCTTCATCTGAAGCGAGATATACGACCATATTGGCTACATCTTGAGGTGATGTTACTTTTCTAAGAGGTGTAGTTTGAGCAATTAAATCAAATACTTCAGGTGTAGTGACTGCACTTGCATCAGTCGTTTTGAGTAATCCTCCAGAAACAACATTTGCTGTAATACCATATTGTCCAAGTTCTGCAGCAATATTACGGGTAAAGCCAATGAGACCAGCCTTTGCTGTTGTATACTCATGATAAGGTACGACTGGATTTTGATACAAATTGGTTCCAATACTAATAATGCATCCACTTTGTTGTTCTATAAATTGTGGTATGACGCTTTGAGTCACATTAAATGCTCCTTTTAAAGTACCATTAAGTTGTTGTTGATAATCTTCCCAAGTTAAATCTTTAAACGATTTTTGCTGATTTGGATCAAATTTAAAACCAACAAGTGCATTATTAATGACTATATCTATTTTTCCAAAATGTTGTGTGGCAGTTTGAATCATTCGATTCACATCGTTTCTGTCTGTCACATCACCTTGAATAGCTATTGCCCTACTTTGATTATAATTTCTAATTAATTTTTCAGCTTTATCCTTATTTTGTTTGTAATTAACAACAACATTGTAGCCTTTTTCTAGTAATGTTATTGCAATTTTAGCGCCTAATCCTCGACTACTTCCCGTGATAATTGCAGTTTTTTTCATCTTCATGCCCCCAAAAGTTTTTTTGTATAAGAAAAAATGCACAACCTTCATGAGAAAAGTTGTGCATCCAAATCAATATATAAAGACAGAATGATAATTAGATGAGATTCAACACTTTCCTCCGCTAGTATAAGCTAGTTCAGGTTCAAAGGGTTTGGATGATATCCATCTCAGTTAAAAAACACCCCTAGTGCATTTAATTCACTTATAGTATAAACATAGAATTTTTATAAAATATTGTCAACATTCTTAATAATAGCTATATCTGTTATTTTAATATTTAAGTAAACGGTATATGAAATAACTTGTGAAAGTATATAAATATGAGTTCTAATTTTCTACGATTAGATATATTATCTTGTATCCACTTGTCGGTATGCTTTAATAACTTGAGCAATTTTATCAATGACTGAATCAAGGGAGTCTACGTCTTCGTGTATGTCATATTCATTAATATTAAGTCGAACAACAGGACATGCATTAAAATTGTTAATCCAAGTTTCATACCGTTTAAATAGTTTTCTCCAATATTCTGGATCTGTATTGATTTCCATGTCACGTCCTCGCTGTTGAATACGATCAATTACTTCATCATAATCACATTCTAGATAAATCAGAACATCAGGCTTTGGAAAATAAGGTGTCATGACCATTGCATTAAATAATTCGTAATACGTGTGGTAGTCATCAGCACTCATTGTTCCTTGTTCTTCATGCATTTTTGCAAAAATATCCACATCTTCATAAATTGAACGATCTTGAACGAATCCGCCACCATACTCAAACATGCGTTTTTGTTCCTTAAAACGTTCAGCAAGAAAGTAAATTTGAAGATGAAAGCTCCAACGTTCAAAATTATGATAAAATTTATCTAAATAAGGATTATGGTCTACATTCTCAAAGGAAGTTTTAAAATTTAACTTATCAGCAAGTGCTTGTGTTAACGTAGATTTACCAACCCCTACAGTACCAGCAATGGTTATTACTGCATTTTGAGGAATACCATAATTATTCATCTTTATTTTCTCCAATCATAGGTTTTACTAAATTTAAAATATTTTGGTAATCGTAATCATTTTTAACGAAATCTTGTTGAGACGTATCAATTCGAATGACATTTGCACCGTCATTCTTTAATGATTCATAATAAGCAAGATAATCTTTTTTTAAAGTAAGTAAATAGTCATCTTCTATATGAGATTCAAAGCTACGATTACGTTGTGCAATTCTAGATTTTAATACATCTAAATCAGCATCTAAAAAGATAATTGTATTTGGCATTTCGATATCTTCAGTTAAAATATCAAAAATACGACTGAATTTATCAAATTCTTTAGCATCTAAAGTATTTTTAGCAAAAATTTTATTTTTATGAATATGATAATCGCTAACTATACCTTGATTTAGTGACTCAATATCTCTAATCTGTTTATATCTGTTACATAAAAAGAACATTTCAGTTTGAAAACTCCATTTTTCTATATCATCATAAAAATCGGATAAAAATGGATTTTCATCAACAATTTCCTTCTCTTCATAAAAACCAAACGTCTTGCTTAAACGGTGAGCAAGAGAGGATTTACCAACACCTATAGGTCCTTCGATTGCAATAAATGGTTTATTCATAATCACTTCTCCAAATGTTAAGATAGACAATGAGTATTGTACCATAAGTGAGGTGTTCCAACACATATGAAAAAAAATCATGATTACATGCGCTTAGCAATTAATGAAGCACATAAAGCCAAAGCATTAGGAGAAGTTCCAATCGGAGCAGTTATTGTTAAAGAGGATCAAGTCATTGCACGTGCACATAATTTAAGGGAAACATTGCAGCAACCTACTGCCCATGCAGAGCACATAGCGATAGAACGGGCGTCAGAAGTTGTCGGCAGTTGGAGATTAGAAGAATGTACGTTGTATGTTACATTAGAGCCCTGTGTCATGTGTGCGGGCACTATTATTATGAGCCGTATTCCAAAGGTTGTGTACGGTGCTACTGATCCCAAAGGAGGATGTTCAGGAAGTCTTATGAATTTATTAGAACAACCGCAGTTTAATCATAGGGCAATCGTAGAAAAAGGAATTTTAGAAGAAGAGTGTGCAGAACTATTGAGAAGTTTTTTTAAGGAAATACGTGAAAAGAAAAAAGCAGAAAAACAGGGGAAGATACAAAAGGATATAAATTTGTTAAAATGATGTCGTACATAAATAAACGTATTTTTGAAGTCCAGTAAATCGTTAAAGATTGTGTGATAACATATAACAATGATGAAGTTAAGACACATGCTACACACATTAATTTTAAATCAATTAAAAAAATTCATATAGCATCACTTTAAAATAAGTGGAAACGAGGTCAACTAATGATAAAGCTAATAGCAACTGATATGGATGGAACATTACTTAACGCTGGTCATGAAATCACCACTATGAATCAAGAAGCGATAAAATTTGCGCAAGCGAACGGCATTACAGTAGTTATTGCAACTGGTAGAGCATTTTATGAGGCACAAACACCTGTTGCTGAAACAGACTTAAAAGTACCTTACATATGTTTGAATGGTGCAGAAGTTCGTGATGAATCATTTAATATAATGAGTACATCGCATCTTAATCATGATTTAGTACACAAAATTACGACAGCACTTAAAAATAATCATATTTATTATCAAATTTACACAAACCGTGGCATATATACAGAAGATCCTAAACGTGATTTAGCAATCTATATAGATATTGCAGAACGTGCGGGTCAAAAAGCAGATGTAGACAAGATACGAAATAATATACAAAAACGCATAGATAACGGTACTTTAAAAGTTGTAGATAATTATGATTCAATTGAAGATATTCCTGGAGAACTTATTATGAAGGTGTTAGCTTTTGATGCAGATTTAAGTAAAATCGACCAAGTAGGTCAAGCGTTAGCATCATCACCAAATTTAGCAGTATCTTCATCATCAAGAGGTAATCTAGAAATCACTCATTCAGACGCTCAAAAAGGCATTGCCTTATCAGCTATTGCTCATCAATTGGGTATAGATTTAACAGATGTGATAGCAATAGGAGATAATTTAAATGATATTTCAATGCTAGAACGTGTAGGTTATCCAGTAGCAATGAATAATGCTACAGATGAAGTTAAACATATTGCTAAATATGTCACAGACACCAATGAAAATAGTGGAGTTGGAAAAGCAATCATGAAAATATTAAAAGAGGAAAATAATTTAGAGGTGTAAAATAATGAAAGGTTTAATTATTATAGGGAGTGCTCAAATAGGGTCTCATACGAACGCTTTATCGAAGTATTTAAAAGGGCAACTCGGCGAACACGATGTTGAGGTGGAAATCTTTGACCTAGCTGAGAAACCCATTCATCAATTGGATTTTGCTGGTACAACACAAGCAGTTGATGAAATTAAAAACAATGTCAAATCTTTACAAAATAAAGCAATGGAAGCAGATTTCTTAATTTTAGGAACGCCAAATTATCATGGATCGTTTTCAGGTATTCTTAAAAATGCACTTGACCACCTTAATATGGACCATTTCAAAATGAAACCCGTGGGACTCATTTGCAATAGTGGAGGAATAGTAAGTTCTGAGCCATTATCACACTTAAGAGTCATCGTACGTAGTTTACTTGGTATTGCTGTACCAACGCAAATTGCTACACATGACTCTGATTATGCTAAATTAGAAGATGGTACCTTATACTTAGAAGATAATGAATTTCAACTACGTGCAAAATTGTTTGTTGATCAAATTGTATCCTTCGTAACAAATAGTCCATATGAACACTTAAAATAATCATATTTTATGATTTGTTTTTATCAAGCAATATCATTAAATTAGCTCCCTTTGATGTTTTTAGTAAACATTAAAGGGAGTCTTTATATTTATTGCCTTAATAAAACATATACATGATTTTTGAGATTTAACTTTAAAATATTCCATAAAACACTGTGACAGAGATGTGCATAATACTAATATGAAACACCGCGGTTATTTATATTTTTATCATTCGAAATAGTTTGGTGACAATTTTTTTGATGAATATAGTAATAATTTCAACTATTTATGTTATTAGAATTTTAAGAAATGTAGAGCGAATTAATTAACTGTTTATTAAATGTTTGTTAACATATTTAAAAAATATTGCAAAAAAGACTTATATACTATATTGTATTTTACTCTAGAAACGATTTTTACTTGAAAATTACATTGAAATAGTCAAAGATAAGGAGTTTTTATGATTAAAAAAAAATAATTTACTAACTAAAAAGAAACCTATAGCAAATAAATCCAATAAATATGCAATTAGAAAATTCACAGTAGGTACAGCGTCTATTGTAATAGGTGCAACATTATTGTTTGGTTTAGGTCATAATGAGGCCAAAGCTGAGGAGAATACAGTACAAGACGTTAAAGATTCGAATACGGATGATGAATTATCAGATAGCAATGATCAGTCCAGTAATGAAGAAAAGAATGATGTAATCAATAATAGTCAGTCAATAAACACCGATGATGATAACCAAATAAAAAAAGAAGAAACGAATAGCAACGATGCCATAGAAAATCGCTCTAAAGATATAACACAGTCAACAACAAATGTAGATGAAAACGAAGCAACATTTTTACAAAAGACCCCTCAAGATAATACTCAGCTTAAAGAAGAAGTGGTAAAAGAACCCTCATCAGTCGAATCCTCAAATTCATCAATGGATACTGCCCAACAACCATCTCATACAACAATAAATAGTGAAGCATCTATTCAAACAAGTGATAATGAAGAAAATTCCCGCGTATCAGATTTTGCTAACTCTAAAATAATAGAGAGTAACACTGAATCCAATAAAGAAGAGAATACTATAGAGCAACCTAACAAAGTAAGAGAAGATTCAATAACAAGTCAACCGTCTAGCTATAAAAATATAGATGAAAAAATTTCAAATCAAGATGAGTTATTAAATTTACCAATAAATGAATATGAAAATAAGGTTAGACCGTTATCTACAACATCTGCCCAACCATCGAGTAAGCGTGTAACCGTAAATCAATTAGCGGCAGAACAAGGTTCGAATGTTAATCATTTAATTAAAGTTACTGATCAAAGTATTACTGAAGGATATGATGATAGTGATGGTATTATTAAAGCACATGATGCTGAAAACTTAATCTATGATGTAACTTTTGAAGTAGATGATAAGGTGAAATCTGGTGATACGATGACAGTGAATATAGATAAGAATACAGTTCCATCAGATTTAACCGATAGTTTTGCAATACCAAAAATAAAAGATAATTCTGGAGAAATCATCGCTACAGGTACTTATGACAACACAAATAAACAAATTACCTACACTTTTACAGATTATGTAGATAAATATGAAAATATTAAAGCGCACCTTAAATTAACATCATACATTGATAAATCAAAGGTTCCAAATAATAACACTAAGTTAGATGTAGAATATAAGACGGCCCTTTCATCAGTAAATAAAACAATTACGGTTGAATATCAAAAACCTAACGAAAATCGGACTGCTAACCTTCAAAGTATGTTCACAAACATAGATACGAAAAACCATACAGTTGAGCAAACGATTTATATTAACCCTCTTCGTTATTCAGCCAAAGAAACAAATGTAAATATTTCAGGGAATGGCGATGAAGGTTCAACAATTATCGACGATAGTACAATCATTAAAGTTTATAAGGTTGGAGATAATCAAAATTTACCAGATAGTAACAGAATTTATGATTACAGTGAATATGAAGATGTCACAAATGATGATTATGCCCAATTAGGAAATAATAATGACGTGAATATTAATTTTGGTAATATAGATTCACCATATATTATTAAAGTTATTAGTAAATATGACCCTAATAAGGACGATTACACGACGATACAGCAAACTGTGACAATGCAAACGACTATAAATGAGTATACTGGTGAGTTTAGAACAGCATCCTATGATAATACAATTGCTTTCTCTACAAGTTCAGGTCAAGGACAAGGTGACTTGCCTCCTGAAAAAACTTATAAAATCGGAGATTACGTATGGGAAGATGTAGATAAAGATGGTATTCAAAATACAAATGATAATGAAAAACCGCTTAGTAATGTATTGGTAACTTTGACGTATCCTGATGGAACTTCAAAATCAGTCAGAACAGATGAAGAGGGGAAATATCAATTTGATGGGTTAAAAAACGGATTGACTTATAAAATTACATTCGAAACACCGGAAGGATATACGCCGACGCTTAAACATTCAGGAACAAATCCTGCACTAGACTCAGAAGGCAATTCTGTATGGGTAACTATTAACGGACAAGACGATATGACTATTGATAGCGGATTTTATCAAACACCTAAATATAGCTTAGGGAACTATGTATGGTATGACACTAATAAAGATGGTATTCAAGGTGATGATGAAAAAGGAATCTCTGGAGTAAAAGTGACGTTAAAAGATGAAAACGGAAATATCATTAGTACAACAACAACTGATGAAAATGGAAAGTATCAATTTGATAATTTAAATAGTGGTAATTATATTGTTCATTTTGATAAACCTTCAGGTATGACTCAAACAACAACAGATTCTGGTGATGATGACGAACAGGATAGAAGTCCATGTAACAATTACTGATCATGATGACTTTAGTATAGATAACGGATACTATGATGACGACTCAGATTCAGATAGTGATTCAGACTCAGACAGTGACTCAGACTCCGATAGCGACTCGGATTCAGACAGTGACTCAGACTCAGATAGTGATTCAGATTCAGACAGCGACTCAGACTCCGATAGTGATTCAGACTCAGACAGCGATTCCGACTCAGACAGCGATTCCGACTCAGACAGCGACTCAGATTCCGATAGTGATTCAGATTCAGACAGCGACTCCGACTCAGACAGTGACTCAGGATTAGACAATAGCTCAGATAAGAATACAAAAGATAAATTACCGGATACAGGAGCTAATGAAGATCATGATTCTAAAGGCACATTACTTGGAACTTTATTTGCAGGTTTAGGAGCGTTATTAGTAGGGAACCGTCGCAAAAATAGAAAAAATAAAAATTAAATTATTCAAATGAAATTATTAGAAAGAAGCAGATACGACATTTGAATAGAAAGTATATTTAGTCCAACAAATGTAAGGTGTTGATTAAAACTATAATATAACTTTCACGTTTATCATATCTTGTGAAAAAGATGATGCAAACAAGGTCATTTTTATTAAAAATGACTGAAATGTATGATTAATAGAGAAATAGATACAACTCACAATCTGACAATGATTTAATAGAGGAACCGTGAATTTTAAATGAATTCATGGTTCCTTTTTATCGAATGAATAAAAAATTCTTTTATGTAATACAAAAAAATACTATGAAACCATTTAATAATAAATGACTTCATAGCAAAATTTGACTTATGTTTTTATGCTTTAGTTAAAATGTTGAAGTAAATTTTTCCACAGTAACATGATTTGTGTTCGAGAATACTTTTGTGCAGTTTCAACACAATGATGAGAAAAAGATTGTTGAAGTTGGGGGTTGTTGAGCAATAATTTTACTTTTTCAAATAGCATGTGTTGATTATTCTTTTCTATTAAATATCCATTCTTACCGTCCTGTATCAATTCACCTGGACCATATTGAATATCATAACTGATAGAAGGTACACCATGTGATTCACATTCTAATAATGCTAAGGAAAAGCCTTCCATATTACTTGTTATTAAATTTAGATATGCATCTTGATACTCATCAGTTAAATCTTTTAAAAAACCTCTTAATATTACGTGTTTTTCTAGTCCTAATTCTTGAATACGTTCTTTTAAATGTTGTTCTTCTTTACCAAAACCATACATATGTAGTTCGATATTTGTAAACGTATCTTTAAGCCTATTAATAAGTTCAATTTGTTGTATCAATTGCTTTTCAGGTGAGTATCTTGCGACAGAAATAATTTTTTTAGGTAAAACATAGTTATTTTTATTAGAGTCATCGTTCATTTCAATAGATGAATAACCAACTGGAATAGCATATACTGGAATGACTCCTCTGATTCTCTCAATTACATCAGCTTTTTGTTGTTGTGTTGAAACAATGATGGCTTTATACCTTTGTAAATGTTCAAAAACCCCTTTATAAACATTTTTGATTGGTGAATGCGTTAAATCAGTAACATCTTTAACATGAGTGCTATGTAACACTGCAATAACAGGGATGTAAGATGCAACTATGTTAAATATATGTGATGTAACAAGGTTACGATCGCTAAAGAATAAGTCACTACTTTGATATATTGTTTCAATAAAAAAAGCACCTAGCTCAGTTTCATTATTTAAAAAGTGCGTTTTACCTAAATGATTTAATATAATCTTTTTTGCCACATAGGGATGATTTGAATTAATATCATAATACTTTTCAATTTTCACTTTTCCTTCAGGAGAAAGATAGTACTCTGCTTGTATTTTTTGGTCCGTTGATAAAACTCTAACGCAACTTAAAAATCCACGTGTATCGTATAACTCTCTTTTTATTTTTCTTCTAGATGTATCAAAGTAATTAATATAATCAATTTTTTGATAAGCTTCATCAGCAAAATGCGCATACATTATAAATTGTTGTTGATCATAAATCCGGACGTCATTTGTCTCAGAAACAGGTTTTATAGTATAGCCACATTCATTTCTCCAGTAATGAATCCAATTTTTACTGAACACTGATGTTACGTTACTTGCTTCTTGAAAATAATCATACATGTTTATATAATCTTCGCTATTAATATATTGCGATGCTGTTTGAGTTAAATAGCGATTCCATGCTAGTAATAAGATTTTAGCTTGATAATGATATGCTTTAAATAGGTTTAATCGATTAATCATTGCTTTTTCTATACCAGCAGTTTTATGACCGATGTTATTACCTACAAAATAGTACATAATTTACCTCATATAGTTAAGTTTATTTTACAAACATTGTAACATAATAAAAATTTATAATATTAATAAAACTAATAAACATTTAAAAATAATTTATACGAAAATACATACTACTAACTATATTTACCTCTTTATAATCAAAAAATTTAAAATAACGAGTCACTTACAAACGAGCTTATAATAAAATTTATTGTGTGTGAATACAACTATTGTGATAGCACCCACAATAAACGATTTTAGTTGTTTATCATGATTACTCCACTTAGTATATTTCTGTTATTGTAGTTTCACTCATCAGTATGATAGCGAAGTATGTTGTTAAATTTGTTGAAAAGTATAAATAATAGTGAGTTTTAAGTTTTGAGTTAAGTTACACTCTATGAGCAAATGTTTCGATCGCTGCTTTAATCTCATCTCTTACACGTTGAAATTCTGACCAATCTTTACCAGCAGGATCATCAAATCCCCAATGTTCTTTAGTGACGTTTTTAGGTAAAACTGGACAGTTTGCATCTGCATCACTACACAATGTGACAACTATATCAGACGCTATTAAAATGTCATTGTTTATCAGGTCAGAAGTGTGATGTGAAATATCAATACCGACTTCTTTCATAGCTTTTATAGCATGCGGATTAACACCATGTGTTTCAATGCCAGCAGAATATACATTCCATTTATCACCTAATATTAATTTTCCAAAACCTTCAGCCATTTGACTGCGACAAGAATTACCAGTACAAATAAAATAAATAGTTTTCTTTTGCATAAAAAAATCTCCTAATTTAAAAGATAATAAGTGTTAGGTAAAGACCTAACAAAGTAAAGAATAATACAGGTATAGTAATTACAATACCCGTTTTAAAGTAAGTACCCCAAGAAATTTTAACTCCTTTTTGAACTAAAACATGTAACCATAATAATGTAGCAAGAGATCCAATGGGTGTGATTTTTGGTCCTAAATCTGCTCCAATCACATTGGCATAAATCATTCCTTCTTTTATAGAACTTATAGCATGCGATTGATCGATGGCTATCGCATCAATAAGTACGGTAGGCATATTATTCATAATTGCTGAAAGAAATGCGGATACAAATCCCATGCCCATAATACTGCTAAAAAGTCCGTGCTGAGCTATTGATGATAAAATATCTGCTAAAATCAATGTCATCCCTACATTCTTTAAGCCAAAAATAACAAGATACATACCGATAGAAAATATTACGATATTCCACGGAGCCCCTTTGATCACTTGTTTCGTATGCACTACATTAGACTGACGCGCTAATAATATAAAAATCACAGCTATAGCTCCAGTGATAAATGATACAGGTATATGTATGAACTCACTCACTAAGTAACCTATAAGTAATAAAGCTAAAATAATCCATGAAATTTTAAATAATCGTGTGTCTCGTATAGCATCTTTAGGTTCAGAAATACTTGATATATCAAAAGTTTTAGGGATGGATTTTCTAAAGTAAAACCATAAAACTAAGATACTAGCTAATAGAGAAAATAAATTAGGTATAAACATACGCATTAAATATTCAACAAATTTAATACCAAAGTAATCTGCTGATACAATGTTAACTAAATTACTTACAACAAGTGGTAATGAGGTGGAATCTGCTATAAACCCACAAGCTATAATAAAAGGAAATACTAACTTATTATTGAAACCTAAATTTCTTATCATTGCTAAAACAATAGGCGTCAAAATTAAGGCTGCACCATCATTAGCAAAGAATGCTGCAATAAGCGCCCCTAATATCATGATATATATAAACATCTTTAATCCATGTCCATTAGATGCCTTAACCATATGAATAGCTGACCATTCAAAGAATCCTATCTCATCAAGAATCAATGATATAAGAATGACTGAGACAAAAGTTAGTGTAGCATTCCAAACAATTCCGATCACTTCTAATATATCTGTAAAATTTACTACACCCGTAATAATAACTAAAAGTGCTCCAATGATTGCTGAAATACCTATGTCTAACCCTTTAGGTTGCCAAATGATTAAGGTTAAAGTGATGAAAAATATTACAATTGCTAATACAGTAGTCATGAAATTTCACCTTTCTTTATAGTATGACAAATACATTGGTTATGAGTTGAATGAAGTAAATTTAATTGATTTGTCACTTGTTCAAATAAGCGGTGATTAAGTTCGTATATTTGTTTATTGCCAACTTTGTTTGCAAACACTAATTTGCAATCAACAAGTAACTTCATATGGTGGCTTAGTGTTGGTTGTGAAAAGTTAAAATGTATAAGTAAATCACACGCACACAATTCACCACAAGATAATAAATCTAAAATTTCTAATCTGCTAGGATTCGCAATGACTTTTAATATGTTAGATAATTGAATATATGACATAAAATGGCCTCCTATAACATAACATAGATTATCATCTATATAGATAAACGTCTATGCTATATTGGTATTTTAGTTAAAAAACATGCCAGTTGTATCTTATAAAATAAAAATACAACTGGCATTGTAATTGAAAATCGATATTTTATTTGCGATATTTCAGGCGTGCGAAAGCATCATGCTGGTGGATAGACTCTTCATTACGACATTCAATATCGAACCCTTCAATCCAATCAAATTCAACTAAGTCTGCTGCAATTAGTCGAATTAAATCTTCAACAAATCGTGGGTTTTCATAAGCACGTTCTGTTACTCGTTTTTCATCAGGACGTTTTAAGATTGGATATAAGATAGAACTAGCGTTGGCTTCCATAGCGTCTAAAATTTTATTTTTATAATCATCGATGACATCATTATTTTTATCTAAATATGCTTTAACTGTAACGATACCACGTTGATTATGTGCAGAATATTCACTAATTTCTTTTGAGCAAGGACATAGTGTTGTTACTTTGGCTTGAATAGTTAATTCTTTGCGTGTAACGGTATGATTTTCAATAGCTAAACCATAAGTAACATCTGCATGACCTACAGCTTTAATATGTGTAACAGGACTATAACGATCAAAGAACCATTTACCTGACACATCAACACCTGCAGCATTTTGATTCATCTTATCTTGTAGCGTACGCAACAATTGATGTAGTGTGTTAAATTCAAGTTCAATGCCATTATCATAATGTTTTTCAACGCTTTCTAATATGCGACTCATATTAATGCCTTTTTCATTTTTATTTAAACTCGTTGAAAAACTAAATAAACCAGCTGTTTGATACTGATCAATTAAAACTGGATAAGTTAAATTTTTAATGCCTACTTCCTCTATTTCAAATAAGAAATTTTTGTGAGTGCTTTGTAAATCGGTCATTTCATTTTTAGTAGTTGGTTTCGTACCTTTGACAGGGTCAACAGAACCGAAATGTTTCCAACGACCCTCTCTAGTGGATAAGTCAAATTCTGTCATGTTTTACCTCCATTTAAGATTCAAAGTGATATGTCCAAAATGGCTCTATTTTTAAGAAACTTTGTGCTTGACCATCTATTTCGGGACTGGCAAGTTGTTTTAAAAATGGTCCTGTTTGTGAAGCGTGCGCTTCGAAAGCTTTGAGTTTTATATCACTATATTGCGATATGTCATTTTGAATATCAGGTTCCCCAAGAATTTCCGGTGCATCATTGCTAAACGCTACAAGTGTAAGACGTGGGCGATCTGACACATGCATGCGCCCAACTGTACGTACTACAGCTTCTGCAGTTGCTTCGTGATCTGGGTGGACTGCAAATTTAGGATAGAACGAAATAATTAATGATGGATTTGTCTCGTCAATAAGTGATTGAATCATTTGATCCATTTGATCGTAAGGTTCAAATTCAACAGTTTTATCTCTTAACCCCATTTTCCTTAAATCTGTAATCCCAATTGCTTTGCATGCTTCTTCTAACTCACGTTCACGTATAAGTGGTAAAGATTCTCTTGTTGCAAAAGGAGGATTACCTAGATTACGTCCCATTTGTCCTAGGGTGAGACATGCATATGTGACGGGAATACCTTTTTCAATGTAACTTGCGATAGTTCCAGCAGACGAAAAGGTTTCATCATCAGGATGAGGGAAAATCACAAGTACGTGTCTTTCATCAGTCATGATTAGCAACCTCCTTTATATAGTAAATGGCTGTTTACTTATTTCTATTGTAGCAGCCAATTGTCCTTCATAATTAAAACCTGCAATTAAAAATTCGTTGTTCTTATTAACTTCATAGTGCGTAAGTCCTTGCACGTAAACCCAGCCACCATCTTTTAATTTAAGACCTACACGATATGGATCTTTATCGCCGCCTTTAAGTTGTGCATGTTCAAAAGTCACGACAATATTTCTTAAAAATGTTCCAGCGTTAAATACACGTTGATCGAAATGATTTGCATAAGCACCATTTGTTGTTTCAACGTGTAGGTAAACAGGCTGATTTGCGTAAGAAGTTAATAAATCTAGCACTTCTTGTTCTTTAATTGGTTCCAACACGTTCACTCCCTTAAACTAAATAATATGTTACTGACGGACTACCGATAAACATATTATTTACCAGCAAACTCGTTTATCTATCTATTTTACTAGAAAGCTATGTATATTTGTACACGAATGCTCGATTTAATTAGGAAAAATTCAAGAAAAAACTTTGAATACTACGTATAGAGCGTTAATATGTTTAAAATCTTAAGCATTTGTTACATTATAAATTAAGAGATACAAAAGAGTAAGGCGTAAGTCATCACTCATTGCCATATTGAAATTAGAGGTGTTTGATATTGAAAATGATTAATTTAGATTCAAAAAAACTTGCGTCATTTTATGTAGCATGCGAGTTGTTTAAACAGATACAGCAGTACCCTCATACCAAACTCGGTTTAGCAACTGGTGGAACTATGACTGACGTATATCATTACTTAGTAAATTTATTAACCAAAAATAAAGCTGATGTGTCGCAGGTTGAAACATTTAATTTAGATGAATATGTAGGTTTAAAAGCAAGTCATCAGCAAAGTTACCATACCTATATGAATAAAGTGCTATTTGAGCAATATCCTCATTTTGCTAAAAATCACATTCATATTCCTGATGGCTATTCAGAAAATCTAGAAGCAGAAGCGGAACGATATAACAAATTATTAGATGAAAGAGGTCCGATTGATATTCAAATTTTAGGAATTGGAGAAAATGGTCACATTGGATTTAATGAACCAGGAACAGACTTCAATAGTGAAACACATGTGGTGAACTTAACAGAAAGCACTATAAAAGCAAATAGTCGATATTTTGACAATGAAGCGGATGTTCCTAGACAAGCAGTTTCAATGGGATTAGCAAGTATTTTAAAAGCTAAAAGGATTATACTACTTGCATTTGGTCCAAAGAAAAAAGAGGCCATAAGTAAACTGTTAAATGAACAGGTTACCGAAGATGTACCTGCGACCATTTTACACACACATCCTAATGTTGAAGTTTATGTAGATGATGATGCAGCACCAGATTGTTTATAATTATTTAGTAGTTTATATAGTAGTTTTTATATACAAAATATTTTATGTGTTTAATAAGTTTAGTGAAGGGTATAAAACTATAAGCAAAAGAGAATTTCTCAAAATGAAAGGATGAATTTCATTGGAACTACAATTAGCCATTGATTTATTAAATAAAGAAGAAGCAGCAAAATTAGCTCAAAAAGTTGAAGAATATGTAGATATTGTTGAAATCGGTACACCAATTGTAATTAACGAAGGCTTACCTGCAGTTCAACATTTAAATGAAAATATTAATAATGCTAAAGTATTAGCTGACTTGAAAATTATGGATGCAGCAGATTACGAAGTAAGCCAAGCAGTAAAATATGGTGCAGATATTGTTACAATTTTAGGTGTTGCTGAAGATGCTTCAATTAAAGCAGCAGTTGAAGAAGCGCATAAACATGGAAAAGCATTGCTTGTTGATATGATAGCAGTGCAAAGCTTAGAGCAACGTGCTAAAGAACTAGATGAGATGGGTGCAGACTATATCGCAGTTCATACAGGTTACGACTTACAAGCAGAAGGAAAATCTCCATTAGATAGCTTGCGTACAGTTAAATCTGTTATCAAAAATTCTAAGGTTGCAGTAGCAGGTGGTATTAAACCAGATACTATCAAAGATATTGTTGCAGAAGATCCAGATTTAGTTATTGTTGGTGGCGGTATTGCGAATGCTGACGATCCTGTAGAAGCAGCAAAACAATGTCGAGCAGCTATTGAAGGTAAATAAGATGAGTGAATTTAATAATTATCGTCTTATTCTTGAAGAGTTAGATGCTACTTTATCCCAAGTAGATAATACAGAATACGAACGTTTTGCTAATGATGTTATAGGTGCAGATCGCATATTTACAGCTGGTAAAGGTCGTTCAGGTTTTGTTTCAAATAGTTTTGCAATGCGCTTAAATCAATTAGGTAAAAATGCCTACGTTGTAGGTGAGTCAACAACACCTTCAATTAAAGAACATGATTTGTTTATTATTATTTCAGGTTCAGGTTCTACAGAACATCTAAGATTATTAGCTGAAAAAGCACAATCTGTCGGTGCAAAAATTGTCTTATTAACTACAAATGCGGATTCGCCAATCGGTAATCTTGCAGAGACAGTTGTTGAATTGCCTGCAGGTACTAAACATGATGTTGAAGGTTCAAAGCAACCACTTGGTAGTTTATTTGAACAGGCCTCACTTATATTCTTAGATAGTATTGTATTACCTTTAATGGATGCATTTCACATTAGTGAAAAAGCAATGCAAGAGAATCATGCTAATTTAGAATAACTAAAATGAGAGATAAGCACTTTTGTCTATGATTAGACAAAGGTGCTTTTTAATATATGGTGCAACATTACTCCTTTAAGTGTATATTTATAATATAACTTAAACTATGAGGTGAACATCATGAATTTTGATAGTTATATTTTTGATTTTGATGGAACGCTAATTGATACAACAACGTGTCATGTTAAAGCTATACAAAGCGCTTTTAAAAGATTAAATTTAGATGAACCTACAGAACAAGCTATTTTACATACATATCATTTAAATTTATATAACAATTTTAAAGCGTTAGCTTCACACGAACTGTCTTTTTATCAAATAGAAAAATTAATAGATGAATACCATCGTTGTTTTAGCAACGATGAAATACATCAATCAAAAGAATATACCGGAATAAGTGAAGCATTACAGTTTTTACATAACCAAAAGAAAAAAATATTTGTACTATCTAATAAAGATACACTAACAACGCAAAGGTATTTAGATTATCTTGGATTAAGTCGTTTTATAACTGATTCATTAGGTGTCTGTATTAAAAATGAAGACAAACTTCTTTGTGAAACGATTCAAAATTTGATACAGAAACATCATTTAATGATAGGTAAAACTGTGTATATAGGGGACACAGCACAAGATATCAAGAGTGCGAATCAAGCTCATGTGCAAACATGTGCTGTCACATGGGGAGCGCAATCTGCACACGAATTGTTGTATGAAAATCCTCATTATGTTGTTAATAATCCAGAAGAATTTTTAACAATTTTATAATATTCTCAATGGTAGGATAATCATTCATGAGGAATTTTATCCTACTCTTTTTTTAAAACTATGAAGCAAGTATAATGTAAACATAATTATATAGAGTGTTTACAAATGGTGATGAAGATGAAAAAAATAATGGAATATTTACAGCATTATATTAATCAATACCCGCATCGATTAGCTTTAGTGTTTGAAGATCGACATCTAACGTATGGAGAATTAAGTAAAGAAATTTATCAGGCTAGTATGCGCTATAAAGAAGTAAAATTAAACGAAAAAGTAGGTCTAATGGATGACCATCCTGTAAATAATATTATTAACTATTTTGCGGTACATCAAAGAGGTGGAATTCCTTGCATTTTTAATCATCAATGGAGTAATGAAAGGATACATCAACTTGTAAAAAGTTATGACATACAATGGTTAATTAAAGATAATCATCTTACCTTAAATCATGATGACTCAATTTATAATGATGAGGTGATCCCACGTAATGTTATACATATAGGTTTCACGTCAGGAACTACAGGTTTACCCAAAGCGTTTTATAGAAATGAACATTCTTGGATAGTTTCTTTTAAGGAAAATGAGAAATTACTCCAGCATTGTGAAGAAACCATTGTAGCACCGGGTCCTTTATCACATTCACTTTCATTGTACGCATGTATTTATGCATTAAGTACTGGAAAAACATTTATAGGTCAAAAAAATTTTAATCCACTATCTCTTATGCGTCTTATTAATCAATTGAACAAAGCGACAGCAATATTTGTAGTGCCAACGATGGTACAACAACTTATTTCAACCCAACGACATTGTTCATCGATTAAAAGTATTTTGAGTAGTGGTGCTAAACTTACATTGCAACAGTTTCAACAAATCAGCACTTTATATCCACAAGCAAATTTAATAGAATTTTTTGGGACATCTGAAGCAAGTTTTATAAGCTACAATTTTAACCAATCATCTCCTGCTCATTCTGTAGGTAAACTTTTCCCTCATGTCGAAACGCGATTATTAAATCAAGATGATGATGCAGTAGGATTATTAGCCGTTAGAAGTGAAATGGTGTTTAGTGGTTATGTGGGACAGAGCAATCAAGAGGGGTCATGGATTAAAACAGGTGACTTCGCTTATATTAAAAATCAACATTTGTTTTTAGTAGGTAGAGAGAGTGACCGTATTATAGTTGGGGGAATCAATGTATATCCAACAGCTATTGAAAGCTTAATTATGGATATTGAAGGCATTGATGAGGCGCTTGTCATCGGTATACCACATACTAAATTTGGAGAAATAGCGATATCACTTTATTCAGGTAAAGTACAATTGAATTACCGACAAATTAAATCTTTTTTAATGAAACAACTTTCAAGACAAGAAGTTCCATCAAAATTAAAGAAAATTGACCATATGATTTATACAGAATCGGGAAAGATTGCTAGAAAAGAGATGAAAAATAAATTTATTAATGGAGAGTTATAAAAATGAAGCAACCTGTTATTATTGCAGCAAAACGTATAGCCTTCGGTAAGTATGGTGGCCGATTGAAGCATTTAGAACCTGAATCATTACTAGAACCTTTATTTAATCATTTTACAGATCAGTATCCAAAAGTAATGTCTCTTTTGGATGACGTCATTTTAGGTAATACGGTAGGTAATGGTGGTAATTTAGCTAGAAAATCATTACTCGAAGCAGGATTAGATTTTAAAATACCTGGTATAACAATTGATCGTCAATGTGGTTCAGGTCTTGAAGCTGTTATACAAGCTTGTAGGATGGTACAAAGTGGTGCTGGAACAATATATATTGCAGGTGGTGTTGAGAGTACTAGTAGAGCTCCTTGGAAAATCAAACGCCCGCAGTCAGTTTATGAATCTGAGTTTCCACAATTTTTTGAACGGGCGCCTTTTGCAAGAGAAGGAGAAGACCCTTCAATGATTGAAGCCGCTGAAAATGTAGCGAAAAAATATCACATCAGTAGAAATGAACAAGATGACTTTGCTTATCGCAGTCATCAGTTGGCATCAAAAAACATGAATAACGGTAATATTTCCCAAGAAATTTTACCGTTCAAAGTGAAAGGTGAATGTTTTAATCAAGATGAAAGTATTAAACCTCAACTCACTCTCAAAACACTTGGCAGACTTAAACCGCTTTTAAATGAAGGAACAGTCACAGTAGGAAACAGTTGTATGAAAAATGATGGTGCAGTATTACTGATTGTTATGGAAGAAAATCGGGCACGTCAATTAGGATTCACCGAAGGGATTAAGTTTGTAAATAGTGCTACTGTAGGTGTTCAACCTCAGTATTTAGGAGTGGGTCCAGTGCCAGCAGTAAATCAATTATTAGCTCGGGAACGATTAACTATAAATGATATAAATGCAGTAGAATTAAATGAAGCATTTAGCTCTCAAGTTATTGCTAGCCAACAACAACTTAACATACCTTTGAATAAGTTGAATTGTTGGGGTGGAGCAATTGCTACAGGGCATCCATATGGTGCAAGTGGAGCAGCGTTAGTCACACGTTTATTTTATATGAAACATCAATTTAGAACTGTAGCAACTATGGGAATAGGTGGAGGAATAGGAAATGCAGCTTTATTTGAAAGATGGTATGGAAATTAGAGAAGTTCAATTTACAAATGAAGAAGTTCAAAATTATTGTGAATTGCTTAATATAAAGTATGACCATTATGTTCCTACTCTTATGTGTGCCAAGTTATGGCCACAATTTGAGTTATTTCAATCTTTTTCAAAGAAGCCTATCATATTAAAAGAGACACACATTAAGACACAACAACAACTTCAGGTCGATTGTACCTATGAAGCGACATTGCATAAGGTTTCACAAAAATTAATTAAAAATATCATTAAATATACATATGGACTCGAAATAAATAAAGATAAAAAACATTGTATGTATATAAAACAAATATTTATCGAGGTAAGATAAATTATGAAATTTACAATAGAAATGGTGAATGAATATTTAACTATAGTTAATGATGAGAATCCGATCCATCGTTCCATTGTACCGGGACAACTCATATGTGAAAAAGTATTTTCTGAACTTAATGTGAATTGGATGAATTACAAAATTAAGTACTTAAAACCAATAAATATAGATGAGGAAGTACATTTTTTTATAAAAGAAAATGATGAAATTGTAGTTTTTAAAACATATGATGATATCAAACTAACAATTACTAGAAGTTGAAAAGGTTAAAGCTTGTAAGTTAAATTTTAGTAAATATTTAACTAATAATAATTATTTCATCTCTAAACAATGAATTCTGAAAAATGAATAAAAATTAATTTTCAAAAAAATGTATTTTTAATAAGTTTGACATTTAAACTGAACACTCTATAATTACTTACCATATTCATAGAAGGAGTGTTTTGTTTTGGAGTTTGATAAAAACCAAATTACATTGGTTGACGGTAATAATGCCAAAAAAACAGTTATTGCCACTGGAATAGGTAACGCTATGGAGTGGTTTGATTTTGGTTTATACTCATATTTAGCAGTAATAATAAGTAAAAACTTTTTTAGTCAAGTTGATAATGATCAACTAAAGTTAGTTTTTACATTTGCTACATTTGCTATAGCATTTTTATTACGCCCTATAGGTGGTATTGTTTTTGGTATCATTGGAGATAAATACGGTCGTAAAATAGTATTAACTACAACAATCATATTAATGGCCTTTTCCACGCTATTAATAGGCGTTTTGCCTACATATAATGAAATAGGAGTATGGGCGCCAATATTATTACTTTTAGCTAGAGTCCTACAAGGATTTTCTACTGGAGGAGAATATGCAGGAGCAATGGTTTATGTTGCTGAGTCATCACCAGATAGAAAAAGAAATTCTCTTGGTTGTGGACTGGAAATTGGAACATTATCAGGATATATAGCTGCGTCAATTTTAGTATTTGTTTTAAATATCTCTTTAACTGAAACACAACTGAATTCATGGGGATGGAGAATTCCTTTTTTATTGGGAATGTTCCTAGGTCTTTTTGGATTATATTTGCGTCGTAAATTAGAGGAATCACCAATATATGAAAACGAACAAAGGGAATTACAAAAGCATCCCACAAGAGAGCCTATCGGGGTATTTACTTTAATTAGATTTTACTATAAAGATATTATAGTATGTTTTGTTGCAGTAGCATTCTTTAATGTTACTAATTACATGGTTACTGCTTATCTGCCATCATATTTAGAAGGTGTAATTAAATTAAATGGAACAACTACTAGTATCATGATTACTTGTATTATGGTTATAATGATTCCATTGGCACTAATGTTTGGACGTATAGCCGATAGAATTGGGGAGAAAAAAGTATTTCTTATCGGTTTAGGTGGATTAATATTATTAAGTGTTGTGGCTTTCTCATTGATGCAATTACAATCGTTATTCTTTGTATCAATAGGTGTATTAATACTAGGTTTCTTTTTATCAACTTACGAAGCAACGATGCCTGGTTCACTTCCAACGATGTTTTATACACATGTACGTTATCGTGCCTTAGCTATTACTTTTAATGTTTCTGTTTCTTTACTTGGAGGTACTACGCCATTGATAGCATCATATTTAGTTAGTACTACTAATAATCCATTAACACCAGCATATTATTTAACAGTAATAAGTATAATAGGTTTCATAGTCATAGCATTATTGCACAAAAGTACCGCAAGTAAGTCATTAAAAGGATCTTACCCTACTGTTGATAATGAAAAGGATAGAGAGTATTATGAAAAAAATCCTGAACAGGCATTATGGTGGTTAAAGGAAAGACAGGAAAAAGAAAAATTCTAATGTTTTAGTTTTAAAATTTATAAATCGTTGAACGATTATTTGTCCATATAAAAACGCTAATGTTAGCAATGCTCAAAGGTTCTCTCCGAGCTACAAAAGGGGACAAGTTTTGGCTAACATTAGCGTTTCTCACTTGTTAGGGTGAGTGTTAATTTAGGGATGATAGAATGTCTTTAAAGCTAAACGTATTAAGGGACTAAATGCTTTAAAACTCATTTTATTTGGGTCTGGAAAGACAAAAGTGCTAATTCTCAATTAGGTTTGATGCAATGTCTAGATGTCTAGAATAACGTTAACGATATGAGTAACTTGTCGGCATGTTGTCAACGTCATTCTCTAGTAGAGAGAGCAATTGATAGATTTCATACTTATTAAAAGTTTCATCACATTTTATAGTAATTGTCTTGAAAGTTTTAGTTATGATTTCATAAACGGGTGTTCCATTTTCTATATTTCTTCTGTAGATAATCATGTTGTTTATACCTCCCTTGCCTCTCTACACTTTAAATAATAAAGGATAAACCATAAGAAATCATGGTTCTGTAGTATCAAATTTACATACGACGATAAACTGATTACTTTCTAAGACTTTATATGTATACAATGTTTATTACGGTTTGAAAGGAAAGAGAAGAGAGGCTGGGACATAATTCCTAGCAAAATAGCCAGTAAATGAGTTTTCATAAATTCATTTACTGGCTTCTTTATTTACAATACTTCGTATTGTTGGCTCGCTTTCTTAGGTGACAGCTTCAGCCTATAGTCTTCAGCTTGTCCTGTTCCCTCAAGAGTTTCGCCAAAATACTTTGTGTTTATATGTAAATTTATATTAAAATACTTTGAAAAATAAGGCCC